>NZ_BAAJYT010000178.1:0-7739 GCF_057541515.1 Acidovorax sp. KNOB132 | reverse complement strand
GCCGCCGTGCTGGGCGGGCTGTTCTTTCCGGCCGACATGCCCGACTGGCTGCGCCAGCTGCAGACCTTCGGCATCTTCGCCGCCGGCTACCTGGCGCGCCCCGTGGGCGGCATCATCATTGCTCACTTCGGCGACAAGCTGGGCCGCAAGCGCATGTTCACGCTGTCGATCTTCCTGATGGCCGTGCCCACGCTGGTCATCGGCCTGCTGCCCACCTACGCCAGCATCGGCGTGGCGGCGCCGCTGCTGCTGCTGGCCATGCGCGTGCTGCAGGGCGCGGCCATCGGCGGCGAGATGCCCGGGGCCTGGGTGTTCGTGGCCGAGCACGTGCCCGCCAACCGCTACGGCCTGGGCGTGGGCACGCTCACGGCCGGCATCACGGGCGGCATCCTGCTGGGGTCGCTGGTGGCGATCGGCATCAACCGCAGCTACGCGCCCGCCGAGGTGCAGGAATTCGCGTGGCGCATTCCGTTCATCCTGGGCGGCGTGTTCGGCCTGGTGTCGGTGTACCTGCGGCGCTTCCTGCACGAAACGCCCGTGTTCCAGGAACTGGCCGCCCGCCGCGCCGTGGCGCGCGAACTGCCGGTCAAGACCGTGCTGCGCGACCACCGCGGCGCCATGCTGCTGGTGGCCCTGATGACCTGGGTGCTGTCCACCGCCATCGTGGTGGTGGTGCTCATCACGCCGACCTACCTGCAGAAGGTGTTCCACATTCCCGCCACGCTGGCGCTGGAGGCCAACGCGGTCGCCACGCTCACGCTCACCATCGGCTGCGTACTCGTCGGCTGGGCCACGGACCGCTTCGGCACCCGCCCGGTGATGCTGGTGGGCTGGGGCGGCCTGGTGGTCACCACCTACCTGTTCTACACGGGCCTGCCGGGCACGCCGGCCACGCTGGTGTTCAACTACGGGCTCATCGGCCTGTTCGTGGGCTCGATCGCGCTGCTGCCGATCGTGGGCGTGCGGGCGTTTCCGCCCGAGGTGCGCTTCACCGGCCTGTCCTTCTCGTACAACATGGCCTATGCGGTGTTCGGCGGCATCACGCCCATCCTGATCACGCTGTGGCAGCAGCACGACGTGCTGGCCAATGCCCACTACGTGGCGGCCATGGGCGTGCTGGGGTTCGCGCTGGGCTTCGTGCCGCTGGCTTCGCGCGGCTGGCAGCCTTCGGCGCGCACGTAAAGGGGAAGAGGGCGCCAAGACCCGACACTCCGGAGCGTTCAAACGGAATCGCGTCTCGCTTGAGAGTTGAGATTTGAGATTTGAGATTTGAGAATGAACGCAGTTTTTCAGAGCCTGCTGCGAATTTGCGGCGCCTTGGCCCTGGTGTTGTTCGGCCTCCTGGCTTTCGTCGTGGCCATGACGACCATGCCGGGGAGTTCACACCGGGGACCGCTTCCCGCCATGAGCGCCCAGGAACGGGAACTCTCGGGCCGGTTGCGCCGACACGTGACGGCCATTGCGTCCACCGAGCACAACCGCCGGCACTACGAAGCGCTGGAAGCCGCCTCCGCATACATCGAATCCGAACTCGCGGGCTCCGACTTCGTGGTGCGGCGCGAAGAATTCAGCGTCGCTGGCAAGGTCGTGCGCAACTTGGAAGTCACCATTCCAAGCCCGTCGGCGCCGGGCCGCAGTGCCGTCGTCATTGGGGCGCACTACGACTCGGCCCAAGGAAGTCCAGGTGCCAATGACAACGGCACCGGTGCCGCAGCGGTGTTGGAACTGGCGAAGAGCCTGAAAGCTGGCGCTGAAACCGCGCGGTCAGACGTCATCCTTGTCCTGTACACCAATGAAGAGCCCCCGTACTTTCGTACCTCACAGATGGGGAGCGTCGTTCATGCAAAAGGATTGGTATCCCGTGGCATGACGGTCAAGGCCATGCTGTCGCTGGAGACGATGGGGTACTTTTCTGACGAACCAGATTCTCAAAAGTATCCCTGGCCACTCAACCAGTTCTATCCCAGTCAGGGCGACTTCATCGGCTTCGTCGCGACCACTGCCGATTGGCGCCTCGTTCGCCGGGTCGTCCAATCGTTCCGCGCGCAGGCGGCTTTTCCGTCCGAGGGAGTCGCCGCCCCCCGGTTCGTGCCGGGCGTGGATTTTTCCGACCACGCTGCCTACCTGGACGAAGGCATACCAGCGCTGATGGTGACGGACACCGCTCCGTACCGGTATCCCTACTATCACACGGCCCAGGATACGCCGGACAAAGTCGACTTCGACAAATTGGCGCGCGTGGTGTCGGGCTTGAACGCTGTCGTGCGCGACCTGGTTGCGGGTGAGTAGGGTGCAGGCCGGGAACGGGCGGCTTTGGGTCTCTTTGTTCTAAAAACGCAGGGGTGACGATCCGGTGCGCCACACCCGAGAACCTTGAAGGCAACGCGCGCGGCGGGTAGGCGGTCGGCGCAGGGCCGATGCAGAAAAGCCACGGAGATTGCGCAGTGATGGCCCATCGCTGTCAGGCCGCTCGCCTTGAAGGCAGCAGGGTGCCGCTGCGTCGCAAGTCTTGGCTGGGGCTGGCTTCGAATTGCCTCAGATAGTCGCGGCTGAATTGCGATGAACTCTCATAGCCCACCGCAAAGGCCGCGCCGGAAACGTTGTAATCGCCACTGATCAGCAGGCGGCGTGCCTCCAGCAGTCGAAGCTGCTTTTGATACTGCAACGGGCTGAGGCCCGTGATTTCCCGGAAGCTTCGATTGAGAGTCGCCCGGCTCATTCCACAGGCTGCGCCGACGTCATCGACCTTGAATGTCCGATCAAAGTTCTGGCCAATCCAGCCGATGGCTTTGCGAACCTTCGGAAGTGGACCCTTGGCACTCGCGATCTGGCGCAACAGTTTGCCGTGCTGGCCCGACAACAGCCGATAGAGCAACTCTCTTTCCACCAGTGGCGCGAGGATGGAGATGTCCTGGGGGCGGTCCATCAGTCGCAAGGCGCGCGCCAGGACATCCTCGATCTCCCGGGTCATGGGCGCGGTTGACAAACCCGGTTCGCTGCCTTCGTCGTCTTGCGCTACAGGCATGGCCAGAATCAACTCATTGAGCAGCGCGGGGTCCAGCACCAGCGTGAGCGCGACATAGGGCCGTTGCCGGGCGTCGCTGTAGACCTGTCCCATGAGCGGCAGATCCAGGGCGCTGACCAGATAGTGGCCAGCCTCGTAACGCAGCACCTTGTTCCCGAAGGAGACGCGCTTGCTTCCTTGCAGGATGAAACATGCCATGGCGCGGTACTGGCACGCGTTTTCACTGTCCTGTCCCTGGTCGACATGCACTTCGATGCGGGGAATGCCTGACGTCTTTCCACCGGGTTGGATGTTCCTCAGCGCGGTTTCGAGCAGGCTGGCGTCGGGGGTGTCCATACGGAGGCTGAGCGGGGATTGGAGTGGTTGAGCCGATCGGGCAAGGGAACCAGCGCATCAGGCAAGCCTGGAAAAGCGCTTCGCCATAGATTGTGGGTTCTCGGCGATATCCGCCATATCAATCATGGAAATGAAATGAGTTCAATGATGACAGCAAAGATCGCTCTGATTACCGGCGCAAGCCGTGGGCTCGGCCTCAACATGGCTCGCCATCTGGCCCAGCGCGGCATCGGCATTGTCGGAACCTATCGTACGGGCCAGGCCGAAGCCGAGGCGCTTCAACGGGAGATCGAGGAAAAGGGCGGCAGGGCAGTGATGTGTCGACTGGATGTGGCCGACACCGCATCCTTTGCGGCGTTTGGCGATACCGTGGGTGCTGCATTGCAAGAGTGCTTTGGCCGTCACCGCTTCGACCACCTCGTCAACAACGCTGGTATTGGCTTGCATTCCCCGTTCACCGACACGACGGAGGCGCAGTTCGACGCCCTGGTGGATGCCCATCTGCGCGCACCGCTTTTCCTCACGCAGCGGCTGCTGCCGCTGATCGAAGACGGCGGCAGCATCCTGAATGTCTCATCGGGCTTCACGCGTTTCACGCTGCCCGGCTACAGCGTCTATGCGGCAGTGAAGGCCGCCATCGAGGTATTGACCCGCTATATGGCCGTCGAGCTTGGCGAACGCCGAATCCGGGTGAATACCATTGCCCCAGGGGCTATCGCAACCGATTTCATGGGCGGGGCGGTGCGTGACAACGAAGGAGTCAACGCCTATGTGGCCCAAGGCATCGCACTGGGCCGCGTGGGCCAGCCGGACGACATCGGGCGAGCGGTGGCAGCCATTTTGTCGAGCGACCTGGCGTGGGCCAACGGCACGTCGTTCGATGTGTCCGGCGGGCAATTGCTCTGACGGCCTGCTGGCCCCTGCGGAAAACGGCATGGGCCAGCGGCAGTCCCGGTGTGGTTCCATGCCACTGCCCCTCCACGCGCCATCTCGGATTGGACCCCACCATGTCGACCGCTGCACTCAGCCTCATCAGCCATCCTTTGTGTCCCTACGTACAGCGCGTCGCGATCGTGCTGCTGGAAAAAGACACCCCCTTCGACAGGATCGACGTGGACTTTTCGGCCAAACCGGCTTGGTTTCTCGAGATCTCGCCGACCGGCAAGGTGCCCTTGCTCAAGATCCATGGCGACCACGGTGCGCACCAGGTGTTGTTCGAAAGCATGGCCATTTGCGAGTATCTGGAGGAGACACAGGCGGGCGCACCACTGCATCCGCAAGACCCTGTGGAACGCGCAGAGCACCGCGCGTGGATTGAATTCGGATCGGCGACGCTGACAGAGGCCTGGGGCTACCTGAATGCCAAAGGTTCTGCGGCAGCCGATGCGAAGGCAACGGCCTTTCGGGACAAACTCGTGCGGCTTGAAGCAGCCCTCTTCACCGGGCCCTATTTCGGCGGAACCCGCTTCAGCATGGTGGACGCAGTGTTCGCTCCGATCTTTCGCTATTTCCAGGGCCTCCCCCCTCAAAGGAGCGCCGCGCTTTTCGACGGGTTGCCCAAGATCGGCGCCTGGCGCCAGAGTCTTGCATTGCGGCCGAGCGTGATCGCGGCAGCACCGCCTGACTACGCAGCGCTTTTTCAGGCCCACCTGCGAAGGTCTGGCTCCTGGTTGGCATTCCAGTGACCCGGTTTTTGGGTCATCGCCTGCCATGCCTTGCTGGGTACCCGCGCGATAGTGCAGTGCGGCATGGCATGCAGGCAGCAAGACCTTCCTCTGCGGCGAGTGCCTGACCGCGCTGCCACAATCGTCCCATGACCCGCCCCACCGCTTCCTCCGCCCACGGCATCGCCACCCCCGGGGTTTCCCGGCACGACCTGCAGCGCGCGTTCGACACCCTGCTGCAGCCCGAGCGCTTCAAGGACTACGGCCCCAACGGGCTGCAGGTGGAAGGCAAGGACCGCATCGCGCGCATCGTGAGCGGCGTGACGGCCAGCCGGGCGTTGATCGATGCGGCCATCGAGGACGGCGCCGATGCGATCTTCGTGCACCACGGCCTGTTCTGGCGCGGGCAGGACGGCCGCGTGACGGGCTGGATGAAGCAGCGGCTGCAGCGCCTGCTGGCCCACGACATCAACCTGTTCGCTTACCACCTGCCGCTGGATGCGCACGCCGAGCTGGGCAACAACGCGCAGCTGGGCCGCATGCTTGGCGTGGCCGCCGATGCGCGCTTCGGCGAGCAGGACCTGGGCTTCGCCGGTCCCGCGGAGTTCGCCGATGCGCATGCCCTGGCCCGCCATGTGGAGAGCGTGCTCGGTCGCGCCGTGACGCTGGTGGTGCCCGAGCCGCGCCCGATCCGGCGGCTGGCCTGGTGCACGGGCGGGGCGCAGGGCTATTTCGAGGGGGCGATCGCCGCTGGGGCCGACGCCTTCGTCACCGGCGAGATCTCCGAGCCGCAGGCCCACCTGGCGCGCGAGACGGGCGTGGCCTTCATCGCGGCGGGGCACCATGCCACCGAGCGCTACGGCGCCCCCGCCATGGCCGAACGGGTGGCCGCGCAACTGGGCATTGCCCACCGGTTCATCGAGATCGATAACCCGGCGTGATTGCGATCGGCATCGCGATTGCTATTGAATTAATAGCGGTATGCCCTAGTACTGATTGCGCTGCAGGCCAAAAAGTGCAAAAAAATGCCAAAAGGCCCGGCGGTCCCAGAACCCCGGCAGGCGTGAAACCTTCGCCTACATCACCCGCCCGTACCACCACACCGACAGCGCGGCCGCCAGCAGCATGAACACCGCGCCGGCCAGCGCGAACAGGGCGGACACCTCGGTTTCCTTCTTCTCCACCGTGAGGCGCGAGCTGAGCGTCTCGTACACCTTCTGCAGGTCGGCCGCCGTGGCGGCGTGGAAGTATTCGGCGTTGGTGCGCAGGGCCACGGCCTTGAGCGTGTCCTCGTCCAGGCGCACGCGCATGGACCAGCCTTCGAAGCCGATCGTCTCGCCGGCCACCGTGCCCACGCCCACGGTGTACACGCGCACGCCGCGGTCGGCGGCCCATTGGGCGGCTTCGAGCGGGTCCACGCCCGTGGTGCGCTGGCCGTCGGTCAGCATGATGATGGCGGCCGAGGTGTAGGAGCCCGGCGCCACGGGCGTGAAGGGCTTCCTGCCCTGCGCCCGGCCCACCTCGTCGATGGGCTGCGAGCGCATGGCCTGCCGCCCGCCCAGGGCGCGATGTCGATGCCCGAGTCGGGGAACAGCGTGGCCAGCGACAGCAGGATGCCGTTGCCCGTCGCCGTGCCGCGCTGCAGCTGGAAGCTGTCGATGGCCTTCACCAGGTCCTCGTGGTTCTGCGTGGGCAGCTGCGCCAGCTGGGCGCTGCCGGCGAACGCCACCACGCCGACGCGCACGTGGCGCGGCAGGTCGGCGATGAAGGCCTTGGCGGCGTTCTGCGCGGCGGTGATGCGGTCGGGCAGCACGTCGGCGGCGCGCATGCTTCCCGAGACGTCCATGGCCAGCATGATGGTCTGCTGCTGCGAGGGCAGGGTGATGACGGCCAGCGGGCGCGCCGCGGCCAGCAGCAGCGCGGCCAGCCCCAGCAGGAACAGGGCGGGCGGCACATGGCGCCGCCAGGTCGTGCGCGCGCCCAGGGCCTCGCGCACCAGCGCAAGGCTGGGGTAGTGCAGGGCGGTGGCCCGGCGCCGGCGCAGCAGCCACACGTAGAGCAGCACCAGCACCGGCAGCGCGATCAGCAGCCAGAGGAACGTGGGCCAGAGAAAGACCATGGTGCGGTGGCTCCTACTTTTTTTTGTCTACGCGGCCCGGGCGGCAGCGACCGCGACGGTGGGGGAGGCCGGGGCGCGGTAGGCGGGCTTGGCCGGCTGGCGGCCGCGCAGCTCCATGAAGCGCACCAGAGCGTCCAGCAGGTCGTCGCCGGTGGCCAGCTCCAGCGTGTCGGCCCCGGCGCGCGCGAGCGATTCGCGCAGGGCGGCCTCGCGCTGCGCGGCCAGGCGGGCGAAGCGGTGGCGAAAGGCCTTGTCGCGCGTGTCCACCTGCAGCTGGTCGCCGGTCTCGGGGTCGCGCAGGGTGACCAGGCCCACGTCGGGCAGTTCCAGCTCCAGCGGGTCGAGCAGGCGCACGGCGACGACGTCGTGGCGCTGCGCGAGCTGGGCCAGGGGCTTTTCCCAGCCGGGCGCGGTGATGAAGTCCGACACCACGAACACCGCCGAGCGCCGCCGCACGGTGCCAAGGGCCGTGCCCAGCAGGTGCGACAGGTCGGTGGCGCCGGGCGGCGCCGCAGCGGGCCCGGGCACCTGCAGCAGGCGGTGCAGCAGGTGCAGCACATGGGCGCGGCTGGCGCGCGGCGGCAGGATGGCGTCC
>NZ_BAAJYT010000177.1:0-7743 GCF_057541515.1 Acidovorax sp. KNOB132 | reverse complement strand
CACGAACGCCAGGCGCAGGCCCTGCGCGCCGTGCAGCAGATAGGCCGTGGCATCTTCGGTGTGGCCCGGCGTGGCCAGGCGGGTGAGGTGCAGCGTACCCAGGTCGATCCGCTCGGCGGGCTGCGGCCAGCCCAGGGCGTCCACGGCTGCGTCCGCGGCCGGGTGGCCGGCCAGGGCGGCACGCAGCGCGGCGGCGGATGACGCGTGGTCGCCATGGCTGTGGGTGTCCAGCACTGCCGCCAGTGTGTAGCCCTGGCAGCGCACCAGCTGGGCCAGCCGCTCGGTCAGCTCGGGCAGCGGATCGATCACGGCGCAGCGGCGGCTGGCGGCATCGGCCACCAGGTAGCAGCATGCGCCATCGACCACGAAACGGGTCACGCCTTCGACGGGCAGCGCGGCCGGCTGGGCCGGGCCCAGGCAACTGGCACGCAGCGATTCGCCGCACGCGCGGATGCGGGCGCAGGCCTCGCCGATGAAGGCAGCATCCGCGGCCGGGCCGAACGACAGCCGCACGGCCGAGTCCGCCTGCCAGGCCGGCAACTGCATGGCCTGCAGCACGTGGCTGGGCTGGGCCTTGGCCGCGCTGCAGGCCGAGCCGCCGCTGACGCGCACGCCCGCGGCGTCGAACAGATCCAGCAACAGCCGCGAGCCCACGCCCGGCACCGAGAAGTTGAGCGTGGTGGGCAGGCAGAGCCCGGGCGGCGCGTTGAAGACGAGGCCGGGGAAGGCCGCCTCCAGCGCCGCGCCCAGCTGCGCGCGGTAGTCCGCCAGCACCGATGGCGGCTGGAACGTGGTGCCTCCCTCCAGCGCCGCCAGCACCGCGCCCAGGGCGGCGATGCCCGCCATGTTCTCGGTGCCCGAGCGCAGGGCGCCCTCCTGCCCGCCGCCGGCCATCATGGGCGTGAACGGCGCGCCCTCGCGCACGTACAGCAGGCCGATGCCCTTGGGCGCATAGAGCTTGTGGCCGGAGAACGTGGCGTAGTCGATGGGGTGGTCGGCCAACTGCAGCGCCATCTTGCCCAGGGCCTGCACGCTGTCCACCAGCCACAGCGCGCCGCTGCCCGCCATCGCCTGCGCGATGCCCGCCAGATCGCTGACCACGCCGGTCTCGTTGTTGGCGGCCATGGTGCACACCAGCGCGGCGCGCGGCGCATGGGCGCGCAGCCAGTCGAGGTCGTGCCAGCCATCGTGCGCCACGGGAATGGGCAACACCTGCAGGCCGAGCTGCAGCAGCGTGTTCCAGTGCCGGAGCGCCTCGGGCACCGCCTTGTGCTCGGTCGCGCCGTACAGCAGCAACTGCGGCCCCGCGGCGCCGTCGCCGCCTGCGGCGCGCTGCCTGCGCATATGGTCCAGGGCCGACAGGACGGCGGTCTGGATGCCCTCGGTCGCGCCGCTCACGAACATCAGCTGGCCCGAAGGCGCACCGACCACCCGGCGGGCCCGGGCCCGCACCGCATCCATCAGCGCGCGGGCCTTGAGGCCGGTGCTGTGCGTGCTGCTGGGGTTGCCGTAGTCGTCCGCCATCGCGGCCAGGGCGGCATCGCGGGCGGCGGGCAGGACGGGCGTGGTGGCGTTGGCGTCGAGGTAGATTTCCATGGCGCTGCTTGATTTCCGTTGATCCGGGTAACAGCAACCATGTTAGTGAGCCATATTGAGAATATTTTTCTTATTTTCTGGCTTTATTTGAAATCAGCATCCATCCACCCATGCTTTGGCAAGGCCCGGGGCACGGCGGCGGCTGCCGGCCAAGGCACTGCCGATGCGGTGGGTAGGCCCGCTTGCGCCAGGGCGCTCGTCCACAATAGCGGGTTCGCCGCGGCCGGCCGCTGACCGAGCGGGTGCCGCGATGCCACCCCGCAGGGGATTGCCAGCAGCGAGCGGCCGTCGCGCGCTCCGCGATCCCGGTGAAGTCGAGAGAACCCAGAACATGCAGCAGCCGGCAGAAAACGCCCCCATCACCGCATCGCCATCCGCCCCTGGCACGCCCGCGCCCGCCGCGCCGCATCTGGGCAGCGACTTCTCGCACCACACGCCGATGATGCAGCAGTACCTGGCCCTGAAAGCCGCGTACCCCGACACGCTGGTCTTCTACCGCATGGGCGATTTCTACGAGGTGTTCTTCGCCGATGCCGAGAAGGCCGCGCGGCTGCTGGACATCACGCTCACGCAGCGCGGTCAGTCCGGCGGGCAGCCGGTGGTGATGGCCGGCGTGCCCTTCCACGCGCTGGAGAACTACCTGGGCCGGCTCATCAAGATGGGCGAGTCGGTGGCCATCTGCGAGCAGGTGGGCGAAGTGGGCGCGAGCAAGGGGCCGGTGGAGCGCAAGGTGGTGCGCGTGGTCACGCCGGGCACGCTCACCGACAGCGAACTGCTGTCCGACAAGGCCGAATCGCTGCTGCTGTCGGTGCACCAGGGCCCCCGCGCGCGTTGCGGCCTGGCGTGGCTCAGCGTGACGCAGGGGCTGGTGCACCTGGCCGAATGCACGCACGACGAGGTGGGCGCCTGGATCGCGCGCATAGGCCCGAGCGAGGTGATCTACAGCGCAGGCGTGACCGAGCGCTTCGAGCAGCAACTCAAAACGCTGCGCCAGAACGGCACATTCGCCTGCCCCTTGAGCCTGCGGCCGGACTGGCAGTTCGACGCCGCCTTGGGCGAGCGCAAGCTGCTGGAGCAACTGGGCGCGGCCAGCCTTGCCGCCTGGAGCGCGCAGGACCTGGCCCAGGCCCACGCCGCCGCCGCCGCGCTGCTGGCCTATGCCGAGCACACGCAGGGCCGATCGCTCACCCACGTGCACGGCGTGCGCGTGCAGCAGAGCGACGAGCTGATCGCCCTGCCCCTGGCCACGCGCCGCAACCTGGAACTGACGCGCACGCTGCGGGGCGAAGACGCGCCCACCCTCTTTTCGCTGCTGGACACCTGCATGACCGGCATGGGCAGCCGCCTGCTCAAGACCTGGCTGCTGGAGCCGCGGCGCGACCGCACCGAGGCCCGCCAGCGCCTGTCGGCCACGGAGGCGCTGCGCGGCACGGCCTCGGGCACCGGCGCATGGCAGGCGCTGCGCGGTGAGCTGCGCGGCGTGAGCGACGTGGAACGCATCACGGCCCGCATCGCACTGCGGCAGGTGCGCCCGCGCGAGTTGCTGGGCCTGTGCAAGACGCTACAAAAAGCAGAGCAGCTTGCCGGGGTATTCCATGCTTCGGAGCCGTTTTTGGCCCAGATCTTCGACCACCTGCGTCCGCCGGTCGATTGCGGCGAACTGCTGCGCGCGGCCATCCATGAAGAGCCGGCGGCGCTGGTGCGCGACGGCGGCGTGATCGCCCCGGGCTTCGACGCCGAGCTGGACGAGCTGCGCGGCATCCAGACGCACTGCGACACCTTCCTGCTCGACCTGGAGACGCGCGAGCGGGCGCGCACCGGCATCGCCAACCTGCGCGTGCAGTTCAACAAGGTGCATGGCTTCTACATCGAGGTGACCAGCAGCCACCTGGACCGCGTGCCCGACGACTACCGCCGGCGCCAGACGCTCAAGAACGCCGAGCGCTTCATCACGCCGGAACTCAAGACCTTCGAGGACAAGGCGCTGTCGGCGCAGGAGCGCGGCCTGGCGCGCGAGAAATGGCTGTACGAGCAGCTGCTGGACCGGCTGCAGCCGCATGTGCCCGCCCTTACGCGGCTGGCGCATGCGCTGGCCACGCTGGACGTGCTGTGCGCGCTGGCCGAGCGCTCGCTCACGCTCCACTGGTGCGCACCGCAGTTCGCGCCCGAGCCCTGCATCGAGATCGAGGGCGGGCGCCACCCGGTGGTGGAGGCGCGGCTGGCCGAGACCTCGTCCGGCAGTTTCATCGCCAACCACACGCGGCTGAACGCCAACACCCGCATGCAGGTCATCACCGGGCCCAACATGGGCGGCAAATCGACCTACATGCGGCAGGTGGCGCTGATCGTGCTGCTGGCCAGCATGGGCAGCCACGTGCCGGCCACGTCGTGCCGCCTGGGGCCCATCGATGCCATCCACACGCGCATCGGCGCGGCCGACGACCTGGCCAACGCGCAATCGACCTTCATGCTGGAGATGACCGAGGCCGCGCAGATCCTGCATTCGGCCACGCCGCACAGCCTGGTGCTGATGGACGAGATCGGGCGCGGCACGAGCACCTTCGACGGCCTGGCGCTGGCCAGCGGCATCGCCACGCACCTGCACGACCGCACCAAGGCGTTCACGCTGTTCGCCACCCACTACTTCGAACTGACCGAGCTGTCCGCGCGCCACCAGCACGCGGTGAACGTGCACGTGGGCGCGACCGAATCGGGCTCTAACATCGTCTTTTTGCACGAGATCCAGCCGGGGCCGGCCAGCCGCAGCTACGGCATCCACGTGGCCCGCCTGGCGGGCGTGCCGGGGCCGGTGCTGAACCATGCGCGCCACACGCTGGCCGCGCTGGAGCAGCGGGCCGGCGAGGGCGAAACGCAGGTGGACCTGTTCGCCGAGCCACCCGAGGCCGAGGGGCCGCTGGTGAGCCCGGCAGAAGCGGCGCTGGCCGAACTGCAGCCCGACACCCTGAGCCCGCGCGAGGCGCTGGACGCGCTGTACCAGCTCAAGCGGCTGGTACGGGGCTAGGCCGCGCAGGCCATCGACCTCAGGCGAGGCTGACTTACTCGGCTGGAGAAACCGCGGGCTTCTATTCCTTGCCCGTGCGTTCGAACTTGGTCTTGGCCGCGATCTGCTGGCCTTCGGACAGGCCATCCATGTCGCGGTACAGGTGCACCGACAGAGCGATGGCGCCGGACTTGTTCTTGAGGCTGTGGGGCACGCCCAGCTCGTCAGGCCCGAAGCCGGCCAACGACGCTTCTGTCCGCGCATTTCTTTCGGTCTTTTCGGCCAGCGGCGTGTTGTCTTTCGTTTCGCCGGTCGGTCGGTAGATTCGCTCCGACAACTTGCCCTTCAGGATGAAAGAAGCGCACTCGTTGGGATGGTCGTGGATGGGGGTCTTTTGCCTGGCATCGAACGCGAACAGTTGCAGGCAGAACGACTCTCCCTCCTTCGCGTGGCTGTGCAGCAGATAGCGACCGTAACCCGCCAATTGTGTGGCGTCCTTGGGCTTATAAATATCTGTGGACAACTGGGCTTCCTCCAGCAGGCTCTTGAGGGCGTCCGCCACGCAATCGCGCACGTCCTTGCCCACCGCGATCTCGGCTTGCACGGAGGCATTTTGCAAAAGCTTCTGTACGCCGGCTTCCAGGCGCTTTTGGTTGGCCGCGTGGGTCTGCCGGGCTTGCAGGGACAGCGTGGTGTACACCTTGTCGAGCTTGGCCTCGCGGGCTGCGATGCCCGAATCCGCGCCCAGCAGCGAGGTGCGTGGGCGCTTGGCCGAAGCACCTTCCGCGCTGGCGTCCGGGGACCGCGCCTGCAGGCCGTCCAGGCGGGCATCGCCGCCCGGCTGGCTCGAACCGGCAGGCCGTTTGTTCGAAGAGGCGGTATCGGCGACTTCGGCGCGTTCGGAACGGGGCGAAACGGCACGGGAAGGGGAAGAGATGGAGCTGGTCGTCATGGTTTGGAAAAAGAGTGGATGAGGAAGAAAAAGCGGGAGAACAACGGCGATCCACCGTGTCGCCACCCACCCGCCATTCTTCGAACCACAAGGCGGAATCCCGCCCGACACGCGAAGCCGATGTCCGGAAATGCGAATGTCTTTTCATATTGCGAAATCATCTGAAACATTGGCGACACGCCGCACCTTTTGTCCCCTGTTTCTGCCGCACCGTCTTGGGGCAAGTCCGCAGCGCAACGGCGACAACGCCTACACTCGACCCTTTGTCCCCCAATTGCCCTCCATGACGTATTGCGTCGCCATCAAGCTCAACGCCGGACTGGTTTTCCTGTCCGATTCCCGCACCAATGCGGGCCTGGACCAGATCAGCTCCTTTCGCAAGATGATGATCTACGAGAAGGCGGGCGACCGATTCATGGTGCTGCTGTCCGCCGGCAACCTGAGCATCTCCCAGTCGGTGCGCGAGATCCTGCAGTCCGAGCAGCTCACCGACCGCGAGGGCGGCGAGCCGATGACGATCTGGAATGCCAAGAGCATGTTCGATGCCGCCCGCGTGCTGGGCGCCGCCGTGCGCCACGTGCATGAACGCGACGGCGCTGCGCTCAAGCGCTCGGGTGTGGACTTCAATGTCTCGCTGGTGTTCGGCGGGCAGATCCAGGGCGAGGGCATGCGGCTCTTTCAGGTGTACTCGGCGGGCAACTTCATCGAAGCCACGTCCGAGACGCCGTACTTCCAGGTGGGCGAATCCAAATACGGCAAGCCCGTGCTCGACCGCGTGCTGACGCCCGACACGCCGCTCGACGAGGCAGCCAAGTGCGCGCTGGTGTCCATGGACAGCACGCTCAAGTCCAACCTGTCGGTGGGGCTGCCGCTGGACTTGGTGGTGTATGAGGTGGGCCAGTTCGCCACCGACAAGATCGTCTGCATCGACGAGCACAACCCCTACTTCCGCATGCTGCACAACAGCTGGGGCGAGAAGCTGCGCGAGGTGTTCGACAGCATCGAAGACCCCGCATGGCACGGTGGCCTGACCGAAGTGCCGATCAAGGTCGAGCCGTCGCGCAGCCGCCCGATCAAGAAGATCACCAACCCGCGCGACAAGCTCGTCTGACGCCCTGGCGGCACGCCGCCACAGCAGCAGCCGCCGAAGCCCCATGCTCCCCATCGTCTTCTCGCACGCCAACAGCTTTCCGGCAGGCACTTACTCGGTGCTGTTTCGCCACCTGAAGGACCGGGGTTTCGATGTCAGCGCGCTGGACCGCTACGGGCATGCGCCCGAGTACCCCGTCACCAACAACTGGCCGCACCTGGTGCAGCAGCTGGCCGACTTCGCGCAGGAGCAGGTGCAACGCGTAGGCGGGCCGGTGTTCTTCGTGGGCCACTCGCTGGGCGGCTTCCTGAGCGTGATGGCCGCCGCACGCCACCCCGAATTGGCGCGCGGCGTGCTGATGATCGACTCGCCCCTCATCAGCGGCTGGCGCGCCAGTGCGCTGGGCATGGCCAAGCAGACGCAGCTGGTGGGTGCCGTGTCGCCCGGCAAGGTCAGCCGGGCCCGGCGCAACGCGTGGGCCAGCCCCGACGAGGCGCTGGAGCATTTCCGCAAGAAGAAGGCCTTCGCGCAGTGGGACGGCGAGGTGCTGCGCGACTACATCCAGCACGGCCTGCGCGAGCACGAGGGCCGGCACATGCTGCATTTCGACCGGGCCGTGGAGACCGCCATCTACAACACCCTGCCGCACAACCTGTCGCAGCTGCTGCGAGCGCACCCGCTGCGCTGCCCTGCGGCGTTCATTGGCGGGCGCTCATCGGCCGAGGTGCGGCAGGTGGGCATGGCGATGACGCTGACCATCACCCAGGGGCGGGTGACGGTGCTCGACGGAAGCCACCTGTTCCCGATGGAGCAGCCCAAGACCACGGCCGCCGCCATCGAGGCCGCACTGTTGAATCTCATGGCGGTCCGGGCCGCCTGATCCGTCGGCTCCCTGATCGCCCTGTGCCGGCTCCGCACCGTGCGAGAGTGCCGCCCAGACGATCTGCCGAAATCAAGTACGAGGACGCAGAGCGCATCCGCCGTATGAAAGGTCGCGCCCATGGCCTGTGCCGCCCGCCGCCCGCCGCCCGCTCGCCCGCCGCCTGCATGGCACCCGCTTTTCGTGGGCCCCACGCACTGCACCATCAAAAAAAATGGAATCTG
>NZ_BAAJYT010000176.1:0-7968 GCF_057541515.1 Acidovorax sp. KNOB132 | reverse complement strand
GTTGCCGGGCCTGCACCACGCGCTCGCGCACCGCCGCCGTGGCCTCGCCGGGCGGCGCCTGCAGCAGCTCGCCCGGGGGCAGCGCGGGCACTTCCACATGCAGATCGATGCGGTCCAGCAACGGGCCGCTGAGCTTTCCCTGGTAGCGTGCCACCTGGTCGGGTGTGCAGCGGCAGGTGCGCTGGCCGGAGCCGAGAAAGCCGCAAGGGCAGGGGTTCATCGCGGCCACCAGCTGGAAGCGGGCAGGGTATTCGGCCCGCTGTGCCGCACGGGCGATGGTGATGCGGCCGGTCTCCAGCGGCTCGCGCAGGGCTTCCAGCGCACTGCGGGCGTACTCCGGAAATTCATCGAGAAAAAGGACGCCATGGTGGGCGAGCGAGATCTCGCCGGGCCGTGGGGGTGAGCCGCCGCCGACCAGTGCAATCGCGCTGCAGGTGTGGTGCGGGGCGCTCGTATTTCTGTTGCCCCATCTTTCCGGGCCGAAGCGGCCGGCCAGGCTCGCAATGGCCGCGCTCTCCAGCGCCTCGTCCACCGTCATCGGCGGCAGCAGCCCGGCAAAGCGGTGCGCCAGCATCGATTTGCCCGATCCTGGCGGGCCGACCAGCAGCAGACCGTGGCCACCCGCGGCGGCGATCTCCAGCGCCCGCTTGGCGGCGGCCTGGCCCTTCACGTCGGCCAGATCCGCCGGCGGCGCCGCCGATTGCAGCGGTGACGCCTGCAGCCGCACGAACCCCTCGCCGGCCGGCTCGGCGGGCGCATGGGCGGAGACGGGCAGAAAGTGCTGCACCACGTCGAGCAGGTGGCGCGCCCGGTACACCTCGGTGCCGGGCACCAGGGCTGCTTCCTCCGCGCTGCCGGGCGGCAGCACCATGCGCACGGCCACGCCGGCCGAGCGCAGGGCCAGGCTGGTGGCGAGCGCGCCGCGCACGGGGCGCAACTCGCCGGACAGCGACAGTTCTCCCGCGAATTCATGGCCCACCAGGCGCGCGCTGTCGATCTGCCCGCTGGCCGCCAGAATCCCAAGCGCAATCGGCAGATCGAACCGTCCGGAGTCTTTGGGCAGATCGGCCGGCGCGAGATTGACCGTGATTTTCTGGTTGTGCGGAAACTCCAGCCCGGCATTCTGCAGTGCCGAGCGCACGCGTTCCCGCGCCTCCTTCACTTCCACATCCGCCAGACCGACCAGCGTGAAGCTGGGCAATCCGTTGGCCAGATGCACTTCGACCGTCACGCACGGGGCCTGCAGTCCCAGCAATGCCCGGCTCTGCACCAAAGCAAGACCCATGGTTGATTTTCTCCCTCGTTGGAAAGCCGGCTGTTCGCCAGCGCCTGAATTTCGAAGGGCGAGGATATCGGCAATCGCGGCCCTCCCGGCACGGCAGCGGTTGAGAACCAGTGCAGAGGGCGCCCAGGCTGGCCGCGCCGGGGCGCGGGATCGCGCCATCGGTCGGCCGCCGCGCGCCGCCGTTGCGGTCCTGTTTTGAATGCCTTTGTTTGCCGGGGTTAATCAGGACCGGCAAAGCCGGAGATTAATTACATGAAAAGGTCGGACCCGAAAATATAAACAGCGGTTTAATAATGTACAACTCCGTACTTTATTCGCTGCGAATATTATTTTCACTCGATGCGTTAAATAAAATTTCCTTATGTTGTGTGGAAAAACAGCGTGGCGTGGGGGCCATTGATCGAATCACACGCAAGCAAATGAAACATAAAAACCCCATATTAAAAATGGCAGTGGTTTTTGATCTAGCCTAATACCGTGCTGCACTGCAACATCGAATCAACAACACGGAGGTTTCCATGGACCTGACCACGCGACTCATGCTTCAAAACCGTGCCTGGGCTGACGAAATGACGTCACGCGACCCGGCATTTTTCGAAAACCTGGTGGCCGGCCAGCAGCCGCGCGTCTTCTGGATCGGGTGCGCCGACAGCCGCGTGCCCGCCGAAAGCATCACCAATGCCTTGCCGGGCGAGTTGTTTGTGCACCGCAGCGTGGCGAACCTGGTCCGTCCGGACGATCCCAACATCATGAGCGCGCTGCAATACGCCCTCGACGTGCTCCAGGTGCGGTACGTGATCGTCTGCGGCCATGAAGGGTGCGGCGGCGTCCGGGCCGCCCTGATGCCGGCCGAAAGCGCGGTGCCGGCGCGCGGCGACTACCTGGCCGAGCACCTTCGCCCGCTGCGGGCCCTGTACCGCCGCCGTGCGGGCGAGATCGACGGCCAGACCGTTCCCGACCCGGACGATGCCGATGAAGTCGCCGCCCGGGTGGGCCGCTTCGTGGAGCTGAACGTGGCCGATCAGGTGCACACGCTGGCGGCCACGCCCCAGGTGCAGCGCGCCTGGCAGCGGGGACAGTCCCTGCAGCTGCTGGGCTGGGTCTACGCCTTGCGGGACGGGCGCCTGCGCCAGGTGCTGGACCTCGATGCCAGCAGCATCCAGCTGGCCGCGGCGGCCTGACCCGAAGGAGTGCGCACCATGCAAACCACCCTTCGCAACCCGGACGGCGCGTCGGCCGCCGGTCTTCTGGCCCACTGGCGCAGCGACGTGCCGGCGGGCGTCGTCGTCTTCCTCGTGGCCTTGCCCTTGTGCCTGGGCATCGCATTGGCCAGCGGCGTGCCGCTGATGGCGGGGCTTGTCTCCGGCATCGTGGGCGGGCTGGTCGTGGCCTGGCTGTCGGGCTCCCAGCTCAGCGTGAGCGGGCCGGCGGCCGGCCTGGTCGTGATCGTCGTCGATGCGATCGCCAAGCTGGGGAGCTTCGAGGCGTTCCTCGTCGCCGTGATGGTGGCGGGCGCGCTGCAGTGGCTGTTCGGCCGCCTGCAGGCCGGCGACCTGGGCGCCTGCTTTCCCTCGCCGGTCATCAAGGGCATGCTGGCCGCCATCGGGCTGATCCTCATCCTCAAGCAGCTTCCGGTGGCGTTTGGCTTCGTGTCGGGCGAGCAGGCCATGCGCCTGGTGCCCCGCACGATCGACGGCTTCGATGACCTGGGCCGGCTGGTCGGCGCCGTCACCGGCAGTGCGGTGATCATCGCCGCCGGTGCGCTGGCCATCCTGTTCGCCTGGGACTCCCCCTGGGCCAAGCGCCTGCCGCTGATCGGCCGGCTGCCCGGGCCGCTGCTGGCGGTGCTCTGGGGCATCGGGTACCAGGCCGTGGCCATGGCCACCGAGCCGTCCGTGGCGCTGCCCGACCACCAGCGCGTGGCCCTGCCCGAAGGCGACGGCCTGGCCGCGCTGTGGTCTCAGCTCGCCTCGCCCGACTGGTCGGCGCTGGCGCGGCCGGAGGTCTACACCATCGCCTTCACCCTCGCCGTCGTGGCCAGCCTGGAAACCCTGCTGAGCCTGGAGGCGGCCGACCGGCTCGATCCGCTCAAGCGCGTGGCGCCGCCCAACCGGGAGCTGCAGGCGCAAGGGGTGGGCAACCTGCTGGCCGGCCTGCTGGGGGGGCTGCCGATCACGGCGGTGATCGTGCGCACCTCGGCCAACATCCAGTCCGGTGCGCGCACCCGGCTGTCGGCGGTGTTCCATGGCGTGCTGCTGCTGGCGAGCGTGCTGTTCCTGTCGGAGTTCCTGCAGTGGGTGCCGCTGGCCGCGCTGGCCGCCGTGCTGCTGCACACCGGGTTCAAGCTGGCCAAGCCGGCCATGATCGCGGCGGTCTGGCGCGAAGGCTGGTCGGCGTTCGTGCCGTTCGCGGTGACGGTGGGCGCGATCCTGGCGACCGACCTGCTCATCGGCATCCTCATCGGGCTGGCCTGCAGCATGCTCTTCCTGATCCAGGCGAACACGCGCGGCGCGCTGACGATGATCTCCGAGGGCAACGTCCACCTGATCCGGCTCAGCAAGGATGTGTCGTTCTTCAGCAAGGCCACGCTGCGCAACCACCTGAACCGGGTGGAGCCGGGGCATTCGCTGGTCATCGACGGCTGCAACTGCGGCTTCATGGACCGCGACATCCGCGAGGCGCTGGACGATTTCATGGCCCATGCGCAGGAGCGCGGCATTCAGGTCGAACTGCGATCCATGCCGCAGGCGGGCCCCCCCGTCCCTTCGGACGAGCCCCCGGCGCAGTGGCTCAAGGCCCGTTCGGCGCGCTGACGGCGGGAGCGCTTCCCCCAAAAAAACAGCGCGGTCGGCCCGGCCGGGCGGCGGGATGCACCAACGCAGTGTGTCCCGCCGCCCTGTCCCCATGGCGGTGCATGGACGGACGATCGCGGCGAATCATGGCCTTGGTGGCACTGCAATGGTGCAAAAAGTAACGCGGGCGCATAGCATGTAACCACTTTCGGCATAGCTGCCAGGCCGGCGCCCAGGCCCGGATGGCACCGTGCGAGGGAGATGGCACGGTCCATGCTTGGAGCGTGGACATCCCTAATCAGCCACCCCCGGAGGAACCATGTCCCGTGTATCCATGAAGTCCTTGAGCGTCGCCCTCGTTGCCGCCCTGCCTCTGCTGGCCAGCGCACAACTGACGGGCAACGTCAGCCTGACCACCAACTACAAGTTCCGTGGCCAGGACCAGGACGCCAGCCGGGTCAAGGCCGTCAAGCCCGCCATCCAGGGCGGCTTCGACTACAGCTTCGGCGACAGCGGCTGGTATCTGGGCAACTGGAACTCCAGCGTGGACTGGCTGCCGGGCAATTCCATCGAGATGGATTTCTATGGCGGCTACAAATTCAAGGCCGGCGACGTGGACCTGGACCTGGGCGCGCTGACCTATGCGTACCCCGGCAATTCCGTCGGCAACACCACCGAACTCTACGGCGCGGCCACCTACGGCCCGCTGACGGCGAAGTACTCGCACACCATCTCCAAGGACTACTTCGGCTGGGCCTCCGCCAAGACGACCAGCAACAAGGGCCGCAACACCGGCTACCTGAACCTGGCGTATGCGCAGGAAGTGGCCCCCAAGACGACGCTGAAGGCATCGGTCGGCTTCACGCGCTTCGCCAGCGACATCAAGGACCTGGGCGTGCCCAACTACATGGACTACAGCGTGGGCGGTGCCTACGACTTCGGTTCGGGCCTGTCCCTGTCGGCCGCCGTGGTGGGCGCCAACAAGAAGGCCTTCTTCGGCCCGGTCAACAAGTCGCGCCTGATCGTTGCGCTCACGAAAACCCTGTAAGACAACGGGCGCCGAGGGGTGCCTCCAATGGAGAAAAGCAACATGAAAATGGTGACAGCCATCATCAAACCCTTCAAGCTCGACGAGGTGCGCGAAGCCCTGTCGGACATCGGGGTCCAAGGGATTACGGTGACCGAGGTCAAGGGCTTCGGCCGCCAGAAGGGCCACACGGAGCTGTACCGCGGCGCCGAATACGTGGTGGACTTCCTCCCCAAGGTGAAGATCGAGGCGGCCGTGTCCGACGAGCTGGTGGACCGCGTCATCGAAGCCATCGAGGGGGCCGCGCGCACCGGCAAGATCGGCGACGGCAAAGTCTTCGTGTGCCACCTGGAGCAGGTCGTCCGCATCCGCACCGGCGAGACCGGCAAGGAAGCCCTGTAAGGCCCGGCCCCCCGCGCCTGTCACCAGACACCCAAGAGAAACTGCCATGAAAAAACTGCTTGCTTCCTTCCTGCTGGGGTTGAGCCTGATGGCCTCCGGCACCGCCGTGCTGGCCCAGACGCCCGCGGCATCCGAACCCGCATCGGCCACGGCACCCGCCGCCGCCCCTGCGGCCGCAGCCCCTGCGCCAGTGGCGGCCGCACCCGCACCGGCGGAAGCCGCCGCGGCTGCAGCACCTGCCGCCGCCCCCACGCCCAAGCTTGATTCGGGCGACACGGCCTGGATGCTGACCTCCACGCTGCTCGTGATCCTCATGACCATCCCGGGCCTGGCCCTGTTCTACGGCGGTCTGGCCCGCTCCAAGAACATGCTGTCGGTGCTGGTGCAGGTGTTCGTGATCTTCTCGCTGATGAGCGTGCTGTGGGCCGTGTACGGCTACACCCTCACGTTCGGCGGCGAAGGCACGTTCTTCGGCGGCTTCGACAAGATCTTCCTCAAGGGCATCGCGCCGGACACGCTCTCGGGCGCGCTGCCAACCATCCCCGAGTATGTGTTCGTGGCCTTCCAGGGCACCTTCGCGGCCATCACCGTGGCGCTGATCGTGGGCTCGTTCGCCGAACGCATCAAGTTCTCCGCCGTGCTGATCTTCAGCGTGCTGTGGTTCACCTTCAGCTACATCCCCATGGCGCACATGGTGTGGGGCGGCGGCCTGCTGGGCAAGGACGGCGCGCTCGACTTCGCCGGCGGCACCGTGGTGCACATCAACGCCGGGATCGCCGGCCTGGTGGGCGCCTACATGGTGGGCAAGCGCATCGGCTTCGGCAAGGAAGCGCTCACGCCCCACAGCCTGACGCTGACGATGGTCGGTGCCTCGCTGCTGTGGGTGGGCTGGTTCGGCTTCAACGCCGGCTCCGCCGGTGCCGCCAACGGCGCTGCGGGCCTGGCCTTCATCAACACCGTCCTGGCCACGGCCGCCGCCACGCTGAGCTGGCTGGCCGGCGAGTCGCTGCACAAGGGCAAGGCCTCCATGCTGGGCGCCGCATCGGGTGCCGTGGCGGGCCTGGTGGCCGTCACGCCGGCCGCCGGTTTCGTCGGTCCCATGGGCTCCATCGTGCTCGGCCTGATCGCCGGCGTGGTCTGCCTCTGGGGCGTGGGTGGCCTCAAGAAGATGCTGGGCGCCGACGATGCGTTCGACGTGTTCGGCGTGCACGGCGTGGGCGGCATCATCGGTGCCATCCTGACCGGCGTGTTCGCATCGCAAGGCCTGGGCGGCACGGGTGGCCTGACCCCCGACACGTTCGCCATGGGCGCACAGGTCTGGATCCAGCTCAAGAGCGTGCTGGTGACCATCGTGTGGTCCGGCGTCGTGGCCTTCATCGCCTACAAGATCGCCGACCTGCTGGTGGGCCTGCGCGTGCCGGAAGAAGCCGAGCGCGAAGGCCTGGACATCACTTCGCACGGCGAGACCGCCTACAACCGCTGACCGGCTGAGATCCCTGCCGCGGTGACTGGTGGCATCGCGGCGGTGCGACAACAAGCGAGATATTCCTCCTGGACATTGGGCCCGCCGCAAGGTGGGCCTTTTTTTTTGGCCCGCGGCCACCGGCCGCGAATAATGGAAGCAGCAGACCGGCGCGCCAGCGGTGGCGTGCCCGGCCCCTTCCACCGCCTTCCCAGGAGAGCCCCCCATGTCCATGGACTGGCGTCCCGCCACTTCCGAGCCCGACCAGTTGGGCGAATCGCCTTTCTGGCACCCCGTCGAATCGCGCCTGTACTGGGTGGACATCGCCGGCCGCGCGCTGTGCCGGGTGCACCCGGCCTCGGGCCGGGCCGAGCGCTGGGCCATGCCGTCCGAGCCCGGCTGCATCGCGCCCGCGCGCACCGCGGGCCAGCCCAGCGGCCTGGTGATCGCCCTGCGCGACACCCTCTACCGCGCCAAGGACTGGGGCGGCCCCCTGGTGCCGGTGGCCCGGCTGCCGATCGATCCGGCCACGGAGCGGGCCAACGATGGCAAGTGCGACGCGCTGGGCCGATTCTGGGTGGGCACGATGCACGAGCCCGCCGCGGGCCCCCGCCAACCGGTCGCCGCGCTGTACTGCGTGGATGGGCGCGGCGACGGGGCTCCCCTTGTGCGCCGGATGCTGGACGGGGTGGCCACGGCCAACGGCCTGGCCTGGTCGCCCGATGGCGGCACGCTGTACTGGGTCGATACCCCCTCGCACACCATCCGGGCCTGGGCGTGCGATGCCTCGGGCGAGCCCGTGGGCGCGCCGCGCGTGCTGCATGCCTTCGCGCCCAAGCCCGATGGCTGGAAGCCCGGACAGCCGGGCTACGGCGGCCGGCCCGACGGCGCGGCGGTGGATGCCGAAGGCCACTACTGGTGCGCCATGTACGAGGGCGGCCGCGTGCTGCGGCTGTCGCCCGGCGGCGAGATCGTGGCCGACATTCCCGTGCCGGCGCAG
>NZ_BAAJYT010000175.1:0-8025 GCF_057541515.1 Acidovorax sp. KNOB132 | reverse complement strand
CCTGGCCCTGCGCGCCCGGCTGGACCGCCCCGCGCTGCAGGCATTGGCCGCAGCCGATGCGCTGCGCTCCCTGTCGGGCCACCGGCGCCAGCAGGCCTGGGACGCCGCGGCGCAATGGCGCGCGCCGGCCTTGCTGCAGGACGCGGCGGTGAACGAGGCACCCCTGGCCCTGCCCGAGGCGCCCGAAGGCGAGGAGATCCTGTTCGACTACGCGGCCACGGGCCTCACGCTGCGCCGCCATCCACTGGCGCTGCTGCGCGGCCGGCTGGAGCGCTGGCGGCTGTTGACCGCCCTGGCGCTGCGCGACATGCCCAACGGCCGCCGCGTGCGTGCCTGCGGCATCGTCACCGTGCGCCAGCGGCCCGGATCGGCCAACGGCACCATGTTCATCACGCTGGAAGACGAGACCGGGCCGGTCAACGTCATCGTCTGGCCGTCGCTCGTGGAGACCTGGCGCAATGCGCTGCTGCGCTCGCGCCTGCTGGCGGTGGAAGGCCTGTGGCAGTCCAGTCCGAACCCGCCGGGAACGCCGCCAGGGCAGGGCGCGGTGCGGCACTTGGTCGCCCAGCGCTGCAAGGACATGACCCCCTTGCTCGGCCGCCTGGCCCAGGCGCTGGACGGCAGCCGCGATTTCCATTGAGGCGTGGGCGAGGTTCCCGGGCAAGGGTGCGTCGGTGCAGCGCCTCGGCCTGCCTCGCTATTGCTGCTGCTTCGCGGTGTGCCGATGCCAGCAGGCGCCCCTTTCAGGCACCACCGCGTCGATCTCTCTCACGCAGGGTAGCGCGACAGGTCCGGCTCGTCGAGCTGGCGGTTCATCAGCTTCGCGAACGCATCGCGCACCCCTGGCAGGCTGGCCAGATGCAGCGCGCCGTGCAGCAGGTGAATGCCCAGCCGGCTGTGGGGGTTCATCAGGCGGGGACCGATCTTGGGCACGTTCTGGCCCTGTTCAACCATCGGCCGCATGGCTTTTTCATAGGCGGCGAAAGCCTCTTCGAGCCTGCCTCCATCGCCAGCCCGTGCGATTTCACCGGCCAGCACATAGGCGCCCGTGAGGGCAAGCGTCGTGCCGATGCCTGCCAGCGGGGTGGCGCACCAAGCGGCGTCGCCCATCAGCACCACACGCCCACGGTGCCAGCGCGCAAGGCGCACCTGGCGCAACGCGTCGAAGTAGAAATCGCTGGTCGTCTCCATGCCCGCCAGCACGCGCGGGGCCTGCCATCCGGCATCGGCAAACTGTTCGCGCAGAAAGCGCTTTTGCCTGTCCATGTCCCAGTCCTGCTCGCCCTCCGTGGGGCGCTGGATCGTCAGCATGGCGCGCGTGGTGCCGTGCCGGTCGGGCCGCAGCGAGACGCTTCGACCGCCGGTGGTGTGATACCAGCGCCACATCCGATCGTCGTCGGGTGCACGGGCGATGGTGAAGTAGGCGAGCGTCAGGTCCATCCAGCGCGGTTCGTTTTCGCCGGAAAACACCCGTTCGCGCGTGGTCGAACCCACGCCCTCGGCGACGACCACCGCATCGAAGCGCTCCTGCTGCCCGCCCGCGAAGCGCACGGTCGCCGCCGTGCCATCGTCTTCGATGGCCGCCACATGGTCTCCGAACCGGTAATCGGCCCGCTTGCGCGCCGCGTCGTACAGCAGCCGGGCGAGGTCGCCGCGCAGGATTTCCATCTCGGCGGTGGGCCCGTCGCTGGACAGTTCGTCGGTCTTGAACTCGGCGACGGCATGGCCATCCTCGTCGATCCAGGCCGTGCCTTCCTCGCCCGTGCCCTGGTCCAGCGCTGCCTGCTCCAGTCCCATGCGGCGCAGCACCTCGCGGCCTGCACCGCGCACGTCGATGTTCTGCCCGCCGTCGCGGAACTCCGGCGCCCGTTCGACCACGGTGACCTTGCAGCCGGACCGGGCCAGTGCCCAGGCGGCGGTGTTGCCGGCGACGCTCGCGCCGGTGATCAGGATGTGCCGTGACATGGGGTTCTTTCCAGATGGGTTTCTCGAGACCGCTGTGCGCAGGGAAAGCGCGCCTATGGGATGCGGGTCAAAAATGGCTTCGGCGCATATTGATCTAGGGGGTTATGCTATTAAAAATATAGCAATCATGCCCGCCTTGGAGCGCTTCAACGCACTTGAGCGCGCCTTTGCACGTCTCAGCGCGCCTTGGCTGGCGTGGAGGCTGGCGGTTTTGGGGCTGCCCCTGCGGCACCGCCCTGCACCTTGTCCCCGGCGCGGGCCAGCAGCACGGCGCAGTTCTCGTCGTCGTCCGCTGCAGGCACCGTGATGGGGGCCAGCGCCAGCGCCACCGGCGCGACCACGGCGGCCGCCACGGCGGCGCCCGCGCGCAGCAGCAGCGGGCCGGCTTCCAGACCCACCTTGGGATCGGCGAACGGGCCCTTCACGTACAGCGGCGTGCGCAGGGAGAAAAACTTCCACTGCAGCGATTCGGGCTTGATGCGCAGGTCGAGGTGCTCGCGGCCCAGGTCGGCCGTGCCGGTGGCTTCCACCGTGGCCTCGTTGGTGCTCAGCTTCACCGAGCGGGTCTGCGCGATGCCGTCTTTCACCGCGAAGTCGGCCACGGCGCAGCGCAACTGCACTTCCTTGTCGTCGCCGAAGAGCTTGGCCACCACCACGCTCCCCACGTTGAGCGCGGCCAGGTCCAGCATCTGCTTGCTGAAACGGCCATCGCGGATGTACAGGCGGGTTTCGCCGCTGGCGCTGCCCAGCATGCTGGCCACCGACTGGCCACTGCCGTTCAGGGCCACGGCACCATCGAGCCGG
Organism: Acidovorax sp. KNOB132; assembly: GCF_057541515.1. Taxonomy (NCBI): domain Bacteria; kingdom Pseudomonadati; phylum Pseudomonadota; class Betaproteobacteria; order Burkholderiales; family Comamonadaceae; genus Acidovorax; species Acidovorax sp. KNOB132. Next base: position 5,256 of record NZ_BAAJYT010000175.1, on the reverse strand, counting down.
CCGAAGCTCTTTTCCATCAGTTCGACCTTGGGAAACAGGCCCGACAGCCGCAGCCCTTCCACGCTGCCGCGCAACTGGGCCTTGAGCGGCTTGGTGCGGCTGTCCAGCACCACGGTGGAATCGATCTTGCCCTGCGCCACACCGAACTGCAGGGGCGAGAGGGTGAGCAGGGCGTTGTCCAGCACCGCATGCACGCGCAGGTTTTCGATCGGCAGGCTCTCGTCGCGCACGATCTGCTGGCCACTGAAGGTCAGGTCCAGGTCCATCGCGTTCCAGCGGTCGGTGGCGAATGCCACGTCGGGCAGCACCTTGCCGGGGCGTTTGGAGGTGCCTTTTTCCGCCTTGCCTTCGCCCGTCGGTGCGCCCAGCACGGGCCCCAGGTCGGCCAGACGCAGCTTCTTGGAGGTCATCGTGCCCTTGAGGCGGGGGCGGGGCTTGGCCGACGTGTAAGTCAGACTGCCATGCAGATCGCTGTCGCCCACGGTGCCGTCGAAATCGCGGTACTCCCACACCGCGTTGTCCGGCTCCAGGCTGCCCACCAGCCGGCCGCGCGTGCGAAACGGCGGCGTGTTCGGCAGCACCAGGCCGGTCAGGTCATACAGGTCGGCCATGCTCTCGGCCTTGAGCATCACCTTCATGTCCATGCCCGACAGCGCGGCCGGGTTGGACAGGATGCCTTCCACCTCGGCTTCCACCGTGCCGGCCTTCGCCTTGAACCGCAGCGGGTAGTCCACGACCTTTTCGCGCAGGTCCATGACGTGCCCGCCTTCGCCCCGGCCCTGGATGCGGGCCTTGGCGTAACGGCCCCGCACCTCGAAGCGCACGCCGTACGGGCCGGGCGCCTGCCCGGCGGGTGTGTCGATGGTCCCGAGCTTGGCGGTGAAAGCCAGGTCTTTCACGGCATCGGCATAGGCCAGCTGGCCATCGCGTACCACGAGCCGTCCCACGCTCACGCTCCAGGGATTGGGCTTCGCCGGCCCGCCGTCCTTGGCGGGGCGGTCGAAGGTCCAGTTGTTGCTGCCGTCGGCCTTGCGGGCCAGCGCCACGTCGGGCACGGTGAGTACCAGCGTGTCGATGGCCACATGGCGCGACAGCAGCGGCAGGAGCCGAAGCGAAGCACTGACGCTGCCCAGGGTGGCCATGGGCTGGCCGGACGCGGGCACCGAGGCCGTGCTGTCCGGCGCGGCCGGCACGGAAGCCGCCGGTGCAGCCGACACCGCAGGCGTGGCCGATGCGGCGGCCTTCTCGGCACGCGCCTGCACGGTGGCGGTGGATGCATCGTCCGTCTGCACATCCAGGGCGCCGAAGTGCCCGAAGTCCGCCCGGTTGTCCATCACCAGCCGGTCCGCCTGCACCGTGACGCCCGGCACCCAGCGGCGCCAGCCGGTTTCCACGGGCTGCGGCCACTGCCAGTGGGCCCTCAGATCGCCCTCGATGGCAAAGCGGCGGCCGGTGGCCTCGCTGACCTGCTGGTTGATCCAGGGCTTGGCCCGATTCCAGTCGAACCACGCCACGAAGGCCAGCAACAGCAGCAGCACAACGAGCAGCCCCGCCACTGCGGCAAGCGGCAGCCGCGACCGCCGCCTCCGGGAGGGCGTGGGCGATGCAGGGGCGGGCGCAGGGGAGGAAGGCGAGGTCTCAGGGGGCATGGTCATGGGCGTTTTCTTGGGGCCATGCTAGCCCGCGCCTGCGGCTTCCCCCCGCTGCCATGCCGCTTTGCCGCCGTTGTCCTACAGGGGAGACCATGCTGTTGCACGGGGCGGAATGACGTGCATCAAAGACCGTCGAGCGGACCCGGTGGCGTTGAGCGATGCGCTGCCGCGCCAAGCGGTTTCGGTCGGCAGGGCTCGGAAGAAATCCAGCAGCTACTGCAGGAGCGGCTGCGGCGCGCGGCGTACTTGAAATCGGCCCGAACGTCAGCTTCGGACCTGTCGACCCGGCTGCCGCCCCTCGAGGAGCATCCCAGCGGCTCCACTGCCGATGCGAAAAAGCCCCCGCAAGACGACTCGTCAGCGAAATCCGTTCCGGCCAGGCCATAGAAAAAGGGGCTGAAAAGCCCCTTTTGCAGCGACCCAGAGACACATCGGCATCTGTGGATCAGGTATCGATTGGAGCGGGTGAAGGGAATCGAACCCTCGTATGAAGCTTGGGAAGCTGCCGTTCTACCATTGAACTACACCCGCATGGCGCCAGAGGCTGGGGCATTGATTGGCAATGCCTTTCGCTGTGGCGCGCCGGATTATATAAGGCTCGTCGGCCTGGTTTCCCGCACGACGTGGCAAAGATGCCATGCACGCGGTGCCTAGCTCGATTGCCCAGCCCTCAGCGATTGGCACGGCTTCGCCGCCGATGCATGAACAGTGCGAACGCTGCCATCAACGCCGTCAGAAGGTATCGCCCCCACTCGCTGATCGTCGGGATGGCCGCAGCCGCAGCCACGGGTGGCACCGCCACGGCAGTGCAGACGACAGCGACGTTGCTCACGGGGCCCGACACCGTGCCGCTGCCGTTCGTCACGGTGCAACTCTGCGCTGGCGATGTGGGCTGGTTCAGCACGGACACTGTATAGGTCGCGCCGTAAGGCACGGCCGATAGCGAGAACGCTCCATTCGCTGAAATCGACGCGTTGCCGCCGCCGTTGATTTGTAGAACGAGGCCCGTTCCCGTCAGCCCCGAAACCGTTCCACCGACGGCATAGCTGCACTGGCTGGTGACATCCGATGCCACCCAATTGGAGGCGGTCCCGGTGAGTGCGAAGTTCTGCAGCGTGCCGTCATTGCCCCCGGCCCCATCGGGCAGGCTGGTCTGCCCGGCATTGTTGCCTCCTGCATTGCCTTGGTCGAAAGCATATGAATTCGACGCACCCGCCGGGGCCTGGCAGCCGGCTTTGGCCGTGGTGACCTCGGAGGCGGTCAGGACCCGGTTGAAAAGATCGAAGCGATCCATCGATCCGGGGAAAGACTGCGCTCCGTCGGTCCGCGAACCGATCGTCATCAACCCATTCGTGCCGGTGGAACTGGCCCCACCGGGCATGCTGGGCTGCAAGACGGCATTGATGTAGAGGGCGACGGTGCTTGTCGAAGCATCCCAGGTCATGGCAACGTGATTCCAGGCGCCTGCCGTGACCGCGTCGGTGGATCTCGTCGACACCGTGGCGCCACCATTGACGACATAGCCCAGGATTGCGCCAGAGGTGGACATCAGCAGCGTGACGAAGTTGGACGTGTCCGTCTGGGCGAAGAACACCCGGGCGGCCGTCGGCAGCGAATCGGGCTTGATCCACACCGTGGTCGAGAAACTGTTGGCTGCAGCCAGTGCCGCGGGAACGGGCATCGCGACCTGGTCGTTCGCGCCATCGAAGTGCAGCGCGTTGTCCGCGGCCGAAGCCGAAAAAGCGGCCACGATGAGGCCGATCGATGCCAGCATCCGCCATGGGTTCTGTGTCCAGGCCATTTCCGCATCTCCTCTTCATCGGTCACCAATGGATAGTTGTGGAATATATCTGCAGTGGCATTGATAGCAACGGCCCCACTTCTTTCCGAACCCATGCGCCATGGGCCGGCTCGCCACAGCCGTGCAAAGCAGCCCCGGGGCGCGGTTTGCCGTGCAGATGCAGCCCGTTGCGGGTCACCCGCCCGGGGTACCGGGCCGCATGGGGGTCATTCCAAGGCGCCCAATTCCCGCTCGCTGTCGAAACGCCGGGGCACTCCGGTGACCGGGTCGTCGAACACCAGCGACCGCGCCAACAACTGCAGCGGCTGCGAAAAGTCGCCTTCGGGCGGATCGTTGACCACGGGATAGAAAGCGTCGCCGCGCAGCGGCAGCCCCAGCGCCGCCATGTGCACGCGCAACTGGTGGCGCTTGCCCGTCACGGGCGACAGGCGGTAGCGGGCCCAGGCGCCGGCCACCTGCAGCACCTCGATGCGCGTGAGCGTGTTGGGTTCCCCCGGCACTTCCTGCATGCGAAAGAACTGCGGGCTTTCCTCCATGCGGCTGGCGTGTTCGCGGGGAAAGGCCAGGTCGTCGCGCCACGGCGCCACGGCTTCATAGGTCTTGGCGATGCGGCGGTCACGGAACAGGGCCTGGTAGGCGCCGCGCGTTTCGCGCTGCACCGAAAACAGCACCAGCCCGGCCGTGTCGCGGTCGATGCGGTGCACGGGCGCGAGGTCGGGCAGGTTCAGGCGGCGCTTGAGCCGCACCAGCAGCGTGTGCTGCAGGTAGCGGCCCGTGGGCACCACGGGCAGGAAATGCGGCTTGTCGGCCACGAGGAGGTGGTCGTCCCGGTAGAGCACGGCCTCCTCGAAGGGAATGGCGGTTTCCTGCTCCAGCGCCCGGTAGTAGTACAGCCGGATGCCGGGGGCGAAGGGCCGCTCGGCCGTGGCCGGCACGCCGAACTCATCCACCACTTCGCGCGCGGCCATGCGCTGCAGCCAGCCTTCGCGGCCCACGGCGGGCAAGCGCTCCACGAGAAAGTCCAGCAGGCTGCCCTCGCCAGTCGAGGGCAGCGCCACGCAACTGGGGCTCACCCCGTTGCGCATGGGCAGGACGCGGGGATCGTGGCGGTTGTGCATGGCGGGCCGATTGTAGTGAGCCGCTCCGCCTGGGCACGGTGCTGCCGCGCCATGCCGATTTCGTGGCGCCCCCACCGAAGGGGGGTTGGCTGGAATGGCCCGGCATGGTCCATTAGGGGCCCGAAATCTCTCACCCGAAGGAACTGCCATGCCAGACAGCGCGACGCCACTCCATTGCAGGGTGCGATGGCCCGCCATGGGCGTGGCGGCCGCCCTGGCCTGCGTGCTGTCGGGCTGCGCGCTGACCGGCGCGGCCGGCTATCCGCCGAGCGCATCGCGGGTTCTGGCCGTGCCCGCCGACCTCTCCAATCCGCAACTGTTCGACTGCGCCGCGGCTGGCCTGGCGCGCATGTCCGAGACCGGCAGTGCATGGCCGGGGATCACGCGCAGGGACGATGCACAGGGCCTGCTGGAGTCGGGCCACTTTCCGGAGTGGAACCGCAGCGGCTTTCGCGTGCGCATCGAACGCCCGCCCGGGGCCGGCGAGGCCACGCTGGACCTCAAGGCCGGTGGCGCCTACCTCGCCGACCTGGGTGCGGCGCAGGCGATGAACGATTTCGAGGCGGTGTTGAGGCCCTGCATTGGCGCCGCAGGCGGCGGCAGAACTCAAGGCTGAAAGCCTGAAGCCTTTTGGGCCCGATGCCCTAGGGTTTCATGCTTGTATTGCTATCAATTAAAATAGCAA
>NZ_BAAJYT010000174.1:0-8207 GCF_057541515.1 Acidovorax sp. KNOB132 | reverse complement strand
GAGGTTCTGCGCCTCGTCGATGATGAGCACGTTGTTGCGGCCCGCCGCATGGGCCTGCAGCAGGAAGGCATTCAACGGGTCGATGCAGTCCTTGACCGTCTCGGAGCCCGGCACCGCCGGGGTGTGCGCCACGCCGAACTCGTCGCAGATGGAGCGCAGCAGCTCGCCCACCGTGAGCCGCGGATTGAAGATGTAGGCCACGTTGCAGTGCGCCGGGATCTGCTCCAGGAAGCACCGGCACACCGTGGTCTTGCCGGTGCCGATCTCGCCCGTCAGCAGCACGAAGCCGCCACCGGCGTCCAGGCCGTAGAGCAGGTGCGCCAGCGCCTCGCGGTGGCGGTCGCTCATGAACAGATAGCGCGGGTCGGGGGCGATGGAAAACGGCGCGTGCTCCAGGCCGAAAAACGGGGCGTACATGGCGGCAAGGATACCGCCCTGCCGTGGCGATCGCCCTGCGGCCGGCGCGCGGGTCAATCGTCTTGCAGCGGCAGCAGGCCCTGCAGTGGGGCGGGCGGCCAGCGGCCCGCAACGGCCCGGGCCTCGAACCAGCGGTGCATGGCCGCGTCTTCGAGCGCGTATTCGCCGCGCGCCGATTTCCACACCAGCGCGGGCATGCGCTGGCGCAGCGCCTCCAGCGCTTTCTGGGCCTGCGGCACCGTCACCGGGTGGCCGGCGTTGTCCCGGTAAAAGCGCAGGGCTTCGGCATCGTAGGGGCGAAAGCGCGGGCCCTGCTCCAGCATGCGCCACAGCACGGCCTGCTCGGTCGGCTTGAGGCCGAGGTAGTCGGACTCCATCTGCGCTTCGTCCTGCGCCTGCTGCTGCTGCGCGGCTTGCAGCAGCGCGGGCTCGAAGCGCCCGGTCAGCGCCGCCAGGGGGCTCAACACCTGTCCCAGGGCGGCCATGAAGAACTGCGGGCGGTCGCCGAAAACCTCGAACGCCTGCTGCAGCGCAGCCTGATCGACCGGCTTCAGTTCGGGCCGCTGGGCTTCGATCAAGGCGGCCACATGGGCGATGAAATCGGGACCCAGAGGAGGCATGCGCTGGATCTGGGATCCGTAGAACGGGGCCGCCGCCGTGTTCACCAAACGCAGCAGCTTGTCGCGGTCCGAGCCCGACATGACGAGCATCAGGTTCACCGCCCCGGGCCGGTTGAGCTGGTCGCGGGCCGATTTCAGGGCGGTCATCGCGGCCTCGCCGGCTTCGCTGGTCAAAGCGTGCTGCGCCTCGTCGATGATCAACGCCACGGGCTGGCCCGCCCGTTCGTGCAGAAGGCGCAGGGCTTCGGTCAAGGTCAGGCCATCCACCTTGCCGATCTTGCTGGTGTCCACCTCCAGCCCGCCGACCTTCACCTTGTCCAGGCCGGCCTTTCTGGCAGAGCGTGCGACGAGGCCCAGCCGGGGCTCCAGTGCGCGGGCGATGGCTTCCGCGATCAAACCACCCGGATCGCGCCGAGCGTCGGCCCACAGGTCCACATAGACCACCACCACGCCCGCGGCCTCCAGGGCCGGACGCAGGTCCCCTTGAAGAAAGGTGGATTTGCCGGTACGGCGCGGCGCGGCCAGGAACAGCCCGTTGTGGGCATCGCCCAGCAACGCCTTGCCCTGCAGCGCGGACACCAGCGCTTGTGCCAGGGCGGTCCGCTGGAAGGCAATCATCGCAAATATCCTCTTTTATCTCTGAAAAGATAGTTTATACAAAATGAGATAAACAGGGATATTTCTGGATGGCGCCCCGACTGAACGCCCCCTTTGGCGAGCCCGCGATCGGCCTTCATCGCGGGCAGGGTTACACCCGTCAGGAGTTTCCCGCAAATTGTCGTCGGCAAGACAAGAAGACGTCAAAGCGGTTCCTACCATCCGTTGCATCTCCATTGCATGGCTGCGCGCCCCGCCAGCAGCCTCGGCGGACACCACCGGTAGGAACAGGCATGACGACCACCTTCCCCCAACTGCTGCTGCGGCACGCCGCCGAACGGCCCACCGACGCGGCGCTGCGCGAAAAGGAATACGGCATCTGGCAGACCCACACCTGGTCGGGCCTGGCCGCCATGGTGGAGACGCTGTGCGCCGGCCTGCACCAGGCCGGGCTGCACGCGGGCGAGCACCTGGTGGTGGTGGGCGCCAACCGCCCGCGCCTGTATGCCACCATGCTCGCGGCGCAGTCGCTGGGTGCCATTCCCGTACCGCTGTACCAGGATGCGGTGGCCGCCGAATGCATCTACCCCCTGAACAACGCCGAGGTGCGCTTTTGCGTGGTGGAAGACCAGGAGCAGGTGGACAAGCTGCTGGAGATCCGCGCGCAGTGCCCCGCCCTGTCGCACCTGTATTTCGACGATCCGCGCGGCCTGCGCAACTACAGCGAGCCGGGCCTGGCGTCGCTCGATGCCCTGGTCGAGGCCGGCACCGCCTTCGTGGCGCAGAACCCCGGCTGGTTCCGCACGCAGGTCGACCGGGTGCAGCCCGGCGACGTGGCGGCCATGTTCTTCACCTCGGGCACCACGGGCAACCCCAAGGGCGTGGTGCACACGCACGCCACCTTGCTCGACCGCGCGCAGGCCGGCGCCGAGTTCGACCGCCTGACGTCCGCCGAGGAGGTGCTGGCCTACCTGCCGCCCGCGTGGATCGGGCAGAACATCTTCAGCTACTCGCAGTGGCTGGCCTGCGGCTACGTGGTGAACTGCCCCGAGTCGGCCGGCACCGTCTCCATCGACCTGAAGGAGGTCGGCCCCACCTACTACTTCGCCCCGCCGCGCATCTTCGAGGGCCTGCTCACCAGCGTGATGATCCGCATGGAAGACGCGGGCGCGCTCAAGCGCAAGATGTTCCACGCCTGCATGGCGGTGGCCCGCCGCGTGGGCCCGGCGCGCATGGACGGCCAGCCCGTGGGCCTGCTGGACCGCATCAAGTACGCGCTGGGCGACCTGCTGGTCTATGGGCCGCTGCGCAACAACCTGGGCTTTTCGCGCGTGCGGGTGGCCTACACGGCCGGCGAGGCCATCGGGCCGGACCTGTTCACCTTCTACCGCTCGATCGGCATCAACTTGAAGCAGCTGTACGGCTCCACCGAGACGGCGGTGTTCGTGTGCCTGCAGCCCGACCACCAGGCGCGCGCCGACACCGTGGGCGTGCCGATCCGCGGCGTGCAGATCCAGGTGGCCGATAACGGCGAGATCCTCGTCAAGTCCGCCGGCCTGCTCAAGGAGTACTACAAGAACCCCACCGCCACGGCCGAGGTGCTCACGGCCGACGGCTGGTATCGCACGAGCGATGCAGGCTTTCTCGATGCGCACGGCCACCTCAAGATCATCGACCGCGTGAAGGACGTGGGCCGCATCCAGGGCGGCGCCAACGACGGTGCCATGTTCGCGCCCAAGTACGTGGAGAACAAGCTCAAGTTCTTTCCGTACATCAAGGAGGCCGTGGCCCTGGGCGACCGGCGCGAGAAGGTGTGCGCCATGGTCAACATCGACTTCGACGCCGTGGGCAACTGGGCCGAGCGCCGCAACCTGCCCTACGCGGGCTACACCGACCTGGCGCAAAAGCCCGAGGTGTACGAGCTGATCCGCGACTGCGTGGAGAAGGTGAACGCCGACCTCGCGGGCGATGCGCTGCTGGCGGGCAACCAGATCAGCCGCTTTCTCGTGCTGCACAAGGAACTGGATGCCGATGACGGCGAGCTCACGCGCACCAACAAGGTCCGCCGCGGCTTCATCGCCGACAAGTACGGCACGCTGGTGGAGGCGCTGTACGCCGGCCGCACCGAACAGTTCATCGAGACGCAGGTCAAGTTCGAGGACGGCCGCACGGGCAGCGTGAGCGCCACGCTCAAGCTCGACGACGCCCGGACCTTCGCCCCAACGAAGCAGGCCGCCTGACCGCAACGCCGCAAGACCCCACCATGACCACCAAGAAGATCGGCGACGTCATCCTCGACGTCCAGAACATCAGCCTGCGGTTCGGGGGCGTGAAAGCGCTCACCGACATCTCGTTCAACGTGCGCGAGCACGAGATCCGCGCCATCATCGGCCCCAACGGCGCGGGCAAGAGCTCGATGCTCAACTGCATCAACGGCGTCTATGCGCCGCAGGACGGCTCCATCACCTTCCGGGGCAAGACGTTCTCGCACATGAACTCGCGCCAGGTGGCCGAGATGGGCGTGGCGCGCACCTTCCAGAACCTGGCGCTGTTCAAGGGCATGAGCGTGATCGACAACATCATGTCGGGGCGCAACCTCAAGATCAAGAGCAACCTCTTCCTGCAGGCGCTGCGCATCGGCCCGGCCGAGCGCGAGGAGATGCGCCACCGCGCGTTCGTCGAACGCATCATCGATTTCCTGGAGATCCAGGCCTGGCGCAAGACGCCCGTGGGCCAGCTGCCCTACGGCCTGCAAAAGCGCGTGGACCTGGGCCGGGCCCTGGCGATGGAGCCGCAGGTGCTGCTGCTGGACGAGCCCATGGCCGGCATGAACGTGGAGGAAAAGCAGGACATGTGCCGCTTCATCCTCGACGTGAACGACGAGTTCGGCACCACCATCGTGCTCATCGAGCACGACATGGGCGTGGTGATGGACATCTCCGACCGCGTGGTCGTGCTCGACTACGGCAAGAAGATCGGCGATGGCACGCCCGACGAAGTGCGCAGCAACGACGACGTGATCAGCGCCTATCTCGGCACCTCGCACTGACCGGAGAACACACACCATGGCTTTCTTTCTCGAAACCCTGATCGGCGGCCTGATGGCGGGCATGCTGTATTCGCTGGTGGCCCTGGGCTTCGTGCTGATCTACAAGGCCTCGGGCGTCTTCAACTTCGCGCAGGGCGCGATGGTGCTGTTCGCGGCGCTCGCGATGGCCCGGCTGTCCGAATGGATTCCCCAATGGACCGGCATCGACAGCCGGCTGCTGGCCGGCATCGCGGCCTTCGTCCTGGCCGGCGCGCTCATGTTCGTGGTGGCCTGGTGCATCGAGCGGCTGGTGCTGCGCCACCTGGTCAACCAGGAAGGCGCCACGCTGCTCATGGCCACGCTGGGCATCACCTACTTCCTCGAAGGCCTGGGCCAGACGATGTTCGGCAGCGACATCTACAAGATCGACATCGGCATGCCCAAGGAGCCGATCTTCGCCCTCGAGTCGATGTTCGAGGGCGGCGTGCTCATCAACAAGGAAGACGTGATCGCCGCCGCCATCGCCGCGGGGCTGGTGATCCTGCTGAGCATCTTCTTTCAGAAGACCTCCACCGGCCGCGCGCTGCGCGCCGTGGCCGACGATCACCAGGCGGCGCAGTCCATCGGCATTCCGCTCAACCGCATCTGGGTGATCGTGTGGTGCGTGGCGGGCGTGGTGGCGCTGGTGGCCGGAATGATCTGGGGCAGCAAGCTGGGCGTGCAGTTCTCGCTCACCACGGTGGCGCTGCGCGCGCTGCCGGTGGTGATCCTGGGCGGCCTCACCTCGGTGCCGGGGGCCATCATCGGCGGGCTGATCATCGGCGTGGGCGAGAAGCTCTCCGAGGTGTACCTGGGGCCCTTCGTGGGCGGGGGCATCGAGATATGGTTCGCGTACGTGCTGGCGCTGGTCTTTCTCCTCTTCAGGCCCCAGGGCTTGTTCGGAGAGAAGATCATTGACCGCGTGTAACCCATAACGACAAGAACACAGGAGACACGCCATGCTCTACCGCGAAAACGGACAGTTCAAGACCAGCTACCGCGCCGACCAGCAGATCTTTCCCATCGCGCAGGACCGCATCGCCATGGTGGTGCTGCTGGCCGTGGCCTTCATCGCCGTGCCGATGCTGGCGAGCGACTATTTCTTCCGCGCGATCCTGATCCCGCTGGTCATCATGTCCATGGCCGCGCTGGGCGTGAACATCCTCGTGGGCTACTGCGGGCAGATCTCGCTGGGCTCAGGGGCCTTCATGGCCGTGGGCGCCTACGGGGCCTACAACTTCTTCGTGCGCGTGCCGGGCCTGCCGCTCATTCCGGCCATCGTGCTGGGCGGGCTGTGCGCCACGTTCTTCGGCATCCTCTTCGGGCTGCCCAGCCTGCGCGTGAAGGGGCTGTACCTGGCGGTAGCCACGCTGGCGGCGCAGTTCTTCAGCGACTGGATGTTCCTGCGCATCAAGTGGTTCACCAACAACTCCGACTCGGGCTCGGTGTCGGTCAACGGACTGCAGGTGTTCGGTATGCCCATCGAAAGCGCGCAGTCCAAGTACCTCTTTTGCCTCGCCCTGCTCGTGGTGGTGGCGCTGCTGGCCAAGAACCTGGTGCGCGGCGCAGTGGGCCGCGAGTGGATGGCCATCCGCGACATGGACGTGGCCGCCGCGGTGATCGGCATCCGTCCCATGTACGCCAAGCTCAGCGCCTTCGCTGTCAGCTCGTTCATCGTGGGCATGGCCGGCGCGCTGTGGGCCTTCGTGCACCTGGGCGCGTGGGAGCCTGCGGCGTTCTCGGTGGAGGTGTCGTTCCGGCTGCTGTTCATGGTGATCATCGGCGGGCTGGGCTCGATCATGGGCGGCTTCTTCGGCGCGGCCTTCATCGTGGTGCTGCCCATCGTGCTCAACCAGTTCCTGCCCGCGCTGATGGGCCTGTTCGGCATCCACATCTCCACGGCCGGCGTGTCGCACGCCGAGCTGATGATCTTCGGCGCGCTCATCGTGTGGTTCCTCATCGTCGAGCCGCACGGCCTGGCCAAGCTGTGGTCCACGGCCAAGCAAAAGCTGCGCCTGTGGCCCTTCCCACACTGATCCACCCGGTTCCCCCCCGCGCTTCAATCCATTCAATTTCCAAGGAGAGACAAATGAAGCTTTCGAAACTCGTGATCGCCGCCCTCGTGGCGGCAGGCAGTGTGTCCGTGGCGACCAGCGCCGTCGCGCAGGCCAAGGAGCAGTTCTTTCCGCTGCTGTCGTACCGCACGGGGCCGTATGCGCCCAACGGCGTGCCGTGGGCCAACGGCAAGCAGGACTACATCAAGATGATCAACGCGCGCGACGGCGGCGTGAACGGCGTCAAGCTCACGTTCGAGGAATGCGAGACCGGCTACGCCACCGACCGCGGTGTGGAGTGCTACGAGCGCCTGAAGGGCCGCCCCGGCGTGGCGCTGTTCGATCCGCAGGCCACGGGCATCACCTTCGCGCTGACCGAAAAAGCCCCGGTGGACAAGATCCCGCTGATGACGCTGGGCTACGGCCTGTCGGTCGCGCAGGACGGCATGGCCTTCAAGTGGAACTTCCCCTTCATGGGCAGCTACTGGACGGGCGCCGACATCCTGATCCAGCACATCGGCAAGCAGGCCGGCGGGCTGGACAAGCTCAAGGGCAAGAAGATCGCGCTGGTCTACCACGACAGCCCGTTCGGCAAGGAGCCCATTCCGGTGCTGCAGGAGCGCGCCAGGATGCACGGCTTCGAGCTGCAGATGCTGCCCGTGACCGCTCCCGGCGTGGAGCAGAAGGCCACCTGGCTGCAGGTGCGCCAGAGCCGCCCCGACTACGTGCTGCTGTGGGGCTGGGGCGTGATGAACTCCACCGCCCTGAAGGAAGCGCAGGCCACGGGCTTCCCGCGCGACAAGCTCTATGGCGTGTGGTGGGCCGGCGCCGAGCCGGACGTGCGCGACGTGGGCGAAGGCGCCAAGGGCTACCACGCGCTGGCGCTGAACGGCTACGGCACGCAGTCCAAGGTGATCCAGGACATCCTGAAGAACGTGCACGACAAGGGCCAGGGCACGGGGCCGAAGGACGAAGTGGGCTCGGTGCTGTACACGCGCGGCGTGATCATCCAGATGCTGGCCGTCGAGGCCGTGCGCCGCGCGCAGGAGCGCTTCGGCAAGGGCAAGGTCATGACCGGCGAGCAGGTGCGCTGGGGCATGGAGAACCTCGCGCTCGATCAGAAGAAGCTCGACGCGCTGGGCTTCAACGGGATCATGCGGCCGCTGTCCACGAGCTGCTCCGACCACATGGGCTCCACCTGGTCGCGCGTGCACACCTGGGACGGCAAGAAGTGGGACTTCTCCTCCGACTGGTACCAGGCCGACGAGCAGATCCTGAAGCCCATGATCAAGGCCGGCTCCGACAAGTACCTGGCCGACAAGAAGATGACGCGGCGGGATGCGGCCGACTGCCAGAGCTAAGGACAACCCCCTGAGCCGCTGCGCGGCTTCCCCCTTCTCTGGCTTCGCTGTGCGAAGCGGAAGGGGGACGACGCCAGCGCCGCGGGGCGGC
>NZ_BAAJYT010000173.1:0-8252 GCF_057541515.1 Acidovorax sp. KNOB132 | reverse complement strand
CAGCGCCTTCTTCTCGGTGCTGCTCATCGCTGCGCGGGGGCTGGCGCGCCACCGCGCGCAACGGCGCGGCCCGGCACCGGGCCCCACCCCCTCGGACCGCCTGCCCGCGCATTGGCTGGCGCTGGCGTCGGCCGGCGTGGCGGGCTACAGCATCTGCTTTTATGCCGGCGTGCAGCGCACCGGCGTGGGCGTGGGCACGGCGGTGGCCATCGGCAGCGGCCCGATCTGGGCGGGACTGATCCAGGCCGTGCTGCTGCGCTCGCCCCTGATCGGCCTGTGGTGGCTGGGCACCGCCGTCAGCGTGGCCGGCGGCGTGCTGATGGTGCTCAGCAAGGGCGCGGGGGCCGGGCCGTCCTGGCCGGGGCTGGCGCTGTGCCTGCTGGCCGGCCTGTCGTACGCCAGCTACGCGCTGGTGAACAAGCGGCTGGTGGCGCGGGCCTCCACCGGCTGGGTCAACTTCTGCGTGTTCACCGGCGCCGCGCTGCTGGCGCTGCCCATGGCATGGCTGCTGGCCGGCGTGCCGCAATGGAGCCTGCCGTCGCTGGCCGTGGTCGTCTATCTGGGCGTGGTGGTGTCCGGCCTGGCCTATGTGGCGTTTTCCAGCGGACTGCGCCACATCGCCGGGGCGACCAGCGTCACGCTGACGTTGGTCGAGCCGGTGGCCGCCTTCGTGCTGGCCGTGGCGATCGTCGGGGAGCGGCAGCCGCTCGCCGCCTGGAGCGGCCTGGGGCTGGTGCTGCTGGGCCTGCTGGTGGTGATCCGCGCGGAGCTGCGCCGGTAAGATCGCAGGGCGACCGGCGCCTCGCATTGGTGCGCTGAAAAAGGGCCCAGGGATGGCTTCCGGCTGACAGACCGGGCCCCCGGCCTGCGGCTAGACTGCCGCCCATGTCGCACCTGCCCGCCCCCGATCCCCGCGCTCCGGCGCCTGCCGAGACCGATTCCGCCACGGCCTGTTGCCAGTTCTGCAGCCTGCGCGGCGGTGCCTGGAACGCCCGCCGCGGCTTCCTGCTGGCGGCCGGGACCGCCGTCGCGGGGCCCGCGCTGGCGCAGGTGGACGTGGGGTCCGCCTCGGGCATGCGCAAGCTGGTGCCGGCCGAGACGATCGAGACCGCCGCCAACCAGCAGTACAGCGAAATGATGGGCAAGGCCAAGGCGCAGCGCGCGCTGGCCGGCCCCGACAATGCGCAGCTGCAGCGCCTGCGCGCCATCGCCCAGCGCCTGATCCCCTACACCGCCCAATGGAACGACCGGGCCCGCCAGTGGCAGTGGGAGGTCAACCTGATCGGCAGCAAGCAGATCAACGCCTTCTGCATGCCGGGTGGCAAGATCGCCTTCTACACCGGCATCCTGGACCAGCTCAAGCTCACCGACGACGAGGCCGCGATGATCATGGGCCACGAAATGGCCCATGCGCTGCGCGAACACGCTCGCGCCCGCCTGGCCAAGACCCAGGCCACCAGCGTGGGCCTGTCCCTCGGGGCGCAGCTGCTGGGCCTGGGCGACCTGGGCAACGCGGCGGCCAACCTGGGCACGCAGCTCATCACGTTGAAGTTCAGCCGCGGCGACGAGACCGAAGCCGACCTGGTGGGCCTGGAACTGGCCGCCCGCGCCGGCTACAACCCCGACGCCTCGGTGAGCCTGTGGCGCAAGATGGGCGAGGCCACCAGCGGCCAGGGCGGCATCGCGTTTCTCTCCACCCACCCCAGCGGGCCGGAGCGCATCCGCCAGCTGGAGCAGAACGTGCCGCGGGTGCAGGGGCTGTACCAGGCGGCGCGCCGGGGGTGAGTCGACCGGGGCCGGCGTGGGGCGCGGATCAGGTCCCGCCCACGTAGGGGTTGCTCTTGCGCTCGCGCCCGAAGCTGCTCTCCGGCCCGTGCCCCGGGATGAAAACCGTGCCGTCGCCCATCGGCCACAGGCGCTGTGTGATGCTGTCGATGAGCTGCTGGTGATTGCCCTGGGGAAAGTCGGTGCGGCCGATGCTGCCGGCAAACAGCACGTCGCCCACGAAAGCCCGCTCGATCTGGGGCGCGTGGAACACCACGTGGCCCGGCGTGTGGCCGGGGCAGTGGCGCACCGCCAGCGTCTCCTTGCCGATCTGCACCGTGTCGCCATCGTCCAGCCACCGCGTGGGCGTGAAGGCCTCCGCAGGCGGAAAGCCGAACATCGCGCTTTGCTGCGGCAGCCCGTCGATCCAGAACTGATCCCCGGGATGCGGCCCGACGATAGGCAGCGCCCGGGTGCGGGCCAGTTCGCCCGCTCCGCCCGCATGGTCGATGTGGGCGTGGGTGAGCCAGATCTGATCCAGCTTCAGCTGCCGCCGCTCCGCCTGGGCGAGGATGGCCGGCAGGTCCCCACCGGGATCGATCACCGCGGCCAGAAGGGTTTCGTCGCACCACACCAACGAGCAGTTCTGCTGGAAAGCGGTGACGGGTAATGTGAAATATTGCAACATCGTGTAAGTTAGTATTCAGGCTTCACGGCGATGATTTCGGGTTCGCGCTTCAGCATTCATCGGAGGGCTGGCGCCATTGTCGTCAATGCGAAAGAGAGAGGGAGCGATGTTCAAGAAGCTGGTGGCTGCGGCCTTTGTTTTCGGTGCGGGCGTGGCCCATGCGTTCATCCCCCAGGCGGGGACGTGGGTGGTGACCTCCGAGGTCAACGGCAAGCCCGGCCGCGGCTTCGGCATCGACGTGCAGAACGGCACGCTGGTAATGCAGATGTATGCGTACGAGAACACCGGCAAGTCCACGTTCTACCTGGCCGTGGGCAATGTGGTGGACAACCAGGTCACGGCCGATCTCAAGTCCTATGAAGGCGGCCGTTTCCTGGGCAGCGAAGACCGCTCGGGCACTGAAAAGGGCAACGCGGGCGCGGTCAAGATCCGCTTCGTCGACGGCGTGAGCGGTTTCATCACCTTCCCCGGCGAGAGCGAAAAGGCCATCTCGCGCTTCAACTTCGGTTACGCGGCCGTACCGCAAAGCCTGAAAGGCAGCTGGCTGTTCACGACGTACTCGCCCACGCTGGGCTGGGGCGTTGAAACTCCCACGTTCACAGCCGTGGGCAATGCCACCAGCACCGGTAGCGGGACGATCTCCGCGCCGTCCAGCAACCTGATGTGTGAACACCAGGTCAGCGGCGGTCTGGCGGGCTTCGTGTTTTGCGTCAAGTTCTTTTCCAACTCCAGCACCACGCAGCACACCTATCTCTTCAAGTACAGCGTGAACGAGGGCGAGGGCGACTGGTATCCCAACAACGGCAAGACCGGCTATGGCTTCTACGTCAAGCGCCTGGTGACCGATGACGGCCAAGTCGCAGGGCTGATCCGCAAGGACGAAGAGGCCTTCGTAGCGCCAGAGCAGGCCCAGGCCTTTGCGGCCGAACTGGCCGCAGCCGCTCACCGCTGATCCGGCCCATGCCCGCAACGGGAGACGGCCGCCCGGCAGGGCCGGTTCCCTGCAAGCGGGTGGATGCCCGCCGCACGCCGCGTGCTGCGCTTACAACACCATGTCATACCCGATCGTGATCGGCGCATGGTCCGAAAACTTCTCGGTCTTGTAGATGTGCTCGGTGCGGGCCAGGGCGGCGATGGCCGGCGTGGCCAGGTGGTAGTCCAGCCGCCATCCGACGTTGTTCGCGTAGGCCTGCCCCCGGTTGCTCCACCACGTGTAGGCGGTGTCCGTGGCGTCTGGTTGTAACTGACGGTAAACGTCTATCAGCCCGCCGCCTTCATCAGTTGTGTGCAACAACTTTGTCATCCACTCGCGCTCCTGCGGAAGGAAGCCGCTGTTCTTCTGGTTGCTGCGCCAGTTCTTGAGGTCGATGGCCTGATGGGCGATGTTGATGTCGCCGCAGAGGATGAACTCGCGCTCGCCTTTGGTGCGCATGAGGTGGGGATGGAACTCGTCCAGGAAGCGGAACTTGGCCAGCTGGCGCTCTTCGCCCGAGGAGCCGCTCGGAAAGTACGCGCTGATGATCGACAGCTTGCGCGCGGGCGTGTCGAAGCGCGCTTCCACGTAGCGGCCCTCGGCATCGAATTCCTGCGAGCCGTAGCCGATGCGCACGTCGCTCGGCTCGTGGCGCGAGTAGATGCCCACGCCCGAGTAGCCCTTCTTGGCCGCGAAGTGAAAGTGCCCTTTCAGACCCGCCAGGTGCTCGAAGCGGCCCAGCATGTCGGCCGACTGCGCCTTGATCTCCTGCACGCAAATACAATCCGGCCGCGTTGCGGCGATCCATGCCTCCACCCCCTTGGATGCGGCGGAGCGGATGCCGTTGAGGTTGAGGCTCGTTAATTTGAAAAGGGGTGAATCCATGGTGACAGACAAGGCGCAATCGGTGGAACAGGACCGCCTGGCGCAGGACTTCGTGCAATTCGCCGTGGAAGCGGGGGTGCTGCGCTTCGGCGAATTCAAGACCAAGGCAGGCCGCTTGAGCCCGTATTTCTTCAACGCCGGGCTGTTCGACGACGGCGCCAAGATGGGCAGGCTGGCCGAATTCTATGCAAAAGCCCTGCTGGCGAGCGGCATCGAATTCGACATGGTGTTCGGTCCCGCGTACAAAGGCATTCCGCTGGCGGCCACGGTGGCCGTCGAACTGGCACGGCACGGACGCAACGTGCCCTTTGCCTACAACCGCAAGGAAGCCAAGGACCACGGCGAAGGCGGCACGCTGGTGGGAGCCCCGCTGCGCGGCCGCGTGCTGATCGTGGACGACGTGATGTCCGCCGGCACGGCGGCGCGCGAGTCGATCGCGCTGATCCGCGCTGCGGGCGCCCAGCCCCATGCCATGGCCATCGCCCTCGACCGGCAGGAGAAAGCGACCGAGAACGGCCAGGACGTGGAGCACAGCGCCGTGCAGTACGTGCGCGACCATCTGGGCATGCAGGTATGCACCATCGCCAAGCTGGCAGATTTATTGCAGTATTTGGCCCAGAGTGGGGAGCCGGGTGTGCACACCCACCATGAACACGTGCTGGCATACCGCCAGCGCTACGGCGTGCAAGGGGGGTAGTTCGTTTGAGCAAGACGGCCTGGAGATTCGGCTGGTGGGTGATCGCCCTCTCGGGCCTGGCGGGCACGCCGGCCGGGGCGCAGCCGAGCGGCTCTCCGACCGCCGGCATCTACACCTGCGTGAATGCCCAGGGCCGTCGCCTCACGGCGGATCGGCCTATCGCCGAGTGCGTGGACCGGGAGCAGCGGGTGCTGGGCCCATCGGGCACAGAGCGCCAGCGCCTGGGCCCCACCCTCACCGACCAGGAGCGCGCCGCCCTGGAGGCCCAGCGCCGCAAGGAGGCCGAGGAGCGCGCCCGCATCGCCGACGAGCGCCGCCGCGAGCGCGTGCTGGTGGCCCGCTACCCCGACCAGGCCTCGCACGATGCCGAGCGCGCCGCGGCCATCCAGCAGGTCAACGAGGTCACGGCCGTCGCCGAAAAGCGCGTGGCCGACCTGCAGCGCCAGCGCAAGGCGCTCGATGCCGAAATGGAGTTCTACCGCCGCGATCCCAGCAAGGCGCCCATGCTCCTGCGCCGCCAGATCGCCGAGCAGGAAGACGCGCTGGCCGAGCAGCAGCGGTTCATCGCCGGGCAGGAGCAGGAAAAGCGCCGCGTGCACCAGCGGTTCGACGCCGAACTGGTGCAGCTCAAGAGCCTTTGGGCGGGGCAGCGCCCCGCCATGCCTTCACAGTAAAGGCACCCTTCCCCGGTGGCCGGGGCAGGGTAGGCGTCAGGAAGACGCCGCCGCGAGCCGGGCGCGCAGCAGATCGTTCACCTGCTGCGGATTGGCCTTGCCCTTGCTGGCCTTCATGGCCTGGCCCACGAGCGCGTTGAAGGCCTTGTCCTTGCCCGCGCGGAACTGGGCCACATTGTCGGGGTTGGCGGCGATCACGTCGTCGATGATCTTTTCCAGCGCGCCGGAGTCGTTCATCTGCTTGAGGCCCTTGGCCTCGATGATCGCGTCCACATCGCCCGCAGCCGCATCGCTCCACAGCGCCTCGAACACCTGCCGGGCGGCGTTGTTGGAGATCGTGCCATCGGCGATGCGGGTGACCAGTTGCGCCAGTTGGGCGGCGCCCACGGGGGCCGCGGCGATGTCGCTCTCGCCGGCATTCACCCGCCGCGACACCTCGCCCATGATCCAGTTGCTGACCAGCTTGGGTTGCTGGCTGGCCTGCGCCGCCGCTTCGAAATACGAAGCCATCGCCTTCGACTGGGTCAACGTGGTCGCGTCGTACTCGGGCAGGCCGTAGTCGGCCACGAAGCGCGCGGCCATGCTGCGGGGCAGCTCGGGCATCAGCGCGCGCTGCTCGTCCACCCATTGCTGCGAAATCTGCAGCGGCGGCAGGTCCGGATCGGGGAAGTAGCGGTAGTCGGCCGCGTCTTCCTTGGTGCGCATGGCGCGGGTCTCGCCCGTGCCGGGGTCGAACAGCACCGTGGCCTGCTGGATCGCGTGGCCGTCCTCGATCTGCTCGATCTGCCAGCGGATCTCGTAGTCGATCGCCTGCTGCATGAACTTGAAGCTGTTCAGGTTCTTGATCTCGCGGCGCGTGCCCAGCGGGGCGCCGGGCTTGCGCACCGAGACGTTGGCGTCGCAGCGGAACGAGCCCTCCTGCATGTTGCCGTCGCAGATGCCGATCCACGTCACGATCTTGTGCAGCTCCTTGGCGTAGGCCACGGCCTCTTCGGACGAGCGCATGTCGGGCTCGGTCACGATCTCCAGCAGCGGCGTGCCGGCGCGGTTCAAATCGATGCCGCTCTGGCCGATGAAGTCCTCGTGCAGCGACTTGCCCGCGTCTTCTTCCAGGTGGGCGCGCACGAGCTTCACGGTCTTCTTCTCGTCGCCCAGGAAGAACGACACCTCGCCGCCCTGCACCACCGGGATCTCGAACTGGCTGATCTGGTAGCCCTTGGGCAGATCCGGATAGAAGTAGTTCTTGCGGGCGAAAACGCTTTCCGGCGCAATGGTGGAGCCCAGGGCCAGTCCTAATTTGATGGCGCAGGCCACGGCCTCGCGGTTCATCACGGGCAGGGTGCCCGGCAGGGCCAGGTCCACAGCGCAGGCCTGCGTGTTGGGCGCGGCGCCGAAGGCGGTGGGCGCGCGGCTGAAGATCTTGGATTTCGTCGCAAGCTGGGTGTGGGTTTCGAAGCCGATGACGACTTCGTAGCCGTGGATCAATGGGGCGGTCATGTTCAGAGGCCTCCCGGCATGCGGAGGTGGAAATCGGTGGCTTGCTGCAGGCGGTGGGCGGCGTTGAGCAGCCGGGCTTCCTGGAAGTAGTTGCCGATCAGCTGCAGGCCCACGGGCATGCCGTCCTCGCCGAAGCCGGCGGGCACGCTCATGCCGGGCAGGCCGGCGAGCGAGGCGGGCAGCGTGAAGATGTCGGCCAGGTAGTCGGCCAGCGGGTCGTTGCCGTGCTCGCCGAGCTTCCAGGCCACCGTGGGTGCCACCGGGCCGGCGATGAGGTCGCACGACTGGAAGGCATTCTGGAAGTCGTCGGCGATCATGCGGCGGATCTTCTGCGCCTGCAGGTAGTAGGCGTCGTAGTAGCCGTGCGACAGCACGTAGGTGCCGATCATGATGCGGCGCTTGACCTCGTCGCCGAAGCCCTCGGCGCGCGTCTTCTTGTACATGTCCACCAGATCGGTGTAGTCGCTGGCGCGGTGGCCGAACTTCACGCCGTCGAACCGCGAGAGGTTGGACGAGGCCTCGGCCGGTGCGATCACGTAGTACACGGGAATGGACAGCTCGGTGCGCGGCAGGCTGATGGGCACCAGCTTGGCGCCGAGCTTCTCGTATTCCTGGAGCGCGGCGTCCACCGCGGCGCGCACGCCGGGAGCCAGGCCCTCGCCGAAGAACTCGGCCGGGATGCCGATGCGCAGCCCGTCGATGCCGTCGTTCAGCTGGCGGGTGAAGTCCTGCGCCGGCAGGTCGAGCGAGGTGGAGTCGCGGTCGAGGTCCGGGCCGCAGATGGCCGACAGCAGCAGGGCGCAGTCCTCGGCCGAGCGGGCCATGGGGCCGGCCTGGTCCAGGCTGGAGGCGAAGGCGATCATCCCGTAGCGCGAGGCGCGGCCATAGGTCGGCTTGATGCCCGTGATGCCGCAGAACGAGGCGGGCTGGCGGATCGAGCCGCCCGTGTCGGTGCCCAGTGCCACGGTGGCCAGGTCGAGCGCCACGGTGGCGGCGCCGCCGGAGGTGGAGCCCCCGGTGATGCGGCTCGGATCGTGCGGGTTGGCCGGCGTGCCGTAGTGGGGATTGAGCCCC
>NZ_BAAJYT010000172.1:0-8256 GCF_057541515.1 Acidovorax sp. KNOB132 | reverse complement strand
CCCGGGCGACCGGGCGTGCACGTTTTTCGAGAGATTCCATAACCGCAAATGCTAGCGGCCGCCCGCGCAAGGCATCGGCCGAACAGCGCGGCTTTTCCCCCGCTGCCAGGGGGCTTGGGGGCTTCTTCACCCGGGGTTTCCCGCACGCGCCGGCCCCGCTGCTGCGGTGCTCGCCTACGCGGCGTTCGAGCGGCGTTGCGCAAAACTCCGCGGCATGTCCCGCCCCGCCGCCCCCCTGCCCCCCACGCCGCCCCTGGCGCGCCAACTTCCACCCACCTCCGCGACGACAGGGCAGCTTCCGGCCGGCGACCCGCCCGACCACTCCGACATCTCCCCCTCCAACCCCGCATCCGCACCCACCGCCGCGCCCGAGCCCGGCGACGATGTGCCGCCCGAACCCCTGGCCGCCGGGACCCCGGAGGGATCGGCCACGCCGCCCGCCTCCACGGCCCCTTCCGCACCCGCCGCGCTGCCGGCCTCGCCCGCATCACCGCGCGCCGAACCATCCCCTTCCCCGTCGCCCACCGGCCCCTCGGCGGACGCTGCCGCCGCAGCCCTGCCTGGAGCGCCGGGCTTCATGCTGAACATGCCGATCGACGTGCGCAACATGTCGCTCGCGCTGCTGGCCCTGTTCGCCACCGTCGCACTGCTGCACTGGGCCAGCGCCGTGTTCATTCCCCTCATGCTGAGCGTGCTGCTCACCACCGCGCTGCACCCGGCGGTCACCGCCCTGCACCGCTGGCACATCCCGCGCTGGCTCGGGGCCGGGGTGCTGCTGATGGGCATCGTCGGCAGCCTGGGCGGCGCGGCCTGGTCGCTCAGCGACGGCGCGGCCGAGCTGGTGGATTCGGTGCCCGTGGCCGCGCGCAAGGTGCGCGATGCCATGCGCCAGCGCGTGGGCGGGCCCAGCCCGCTGGACACCATGCAGAAGGCCGCCACGCAGATCGAGCAGGCCGCCACCGAAAGCATTCCGCCGCAGACGCGCCGCGGCGTGCAGCGCGTGGTGATCGAGCGCGCGCCCTTCAACATCCGCGACTACGTGTGGAGCGGCACCATGGGCCTGGCGTCTGCCGCCGGCCAGCTCACCGTGGTGATCTTCCTCACCTTCTTCGCGCTCGCATCAGGCAACCTGTTCCGGCGCAAGCTCATGCGCATCGCCGGCCACAGCCTGGAACGGCGCAAGGTGACCATGGCGGTGCTGGACGACATCACCGGCCAGATCCAGCGCTACCTGCTGGTGCAGCTGCTCACCAGCGTGCTGGTGGGCGTGGCCACCGGCGCGGTGTACGCCCTGCTCGGGCTGGAAAACCCCGCCGTCTGGGGCGTGGTGGCCGGGGTGCTCAACCTCGCGCCCTACATCGGCTCGGTGGTGGTGACGGGCGCCTCGGCGCTGGTCGCCTTCCTGCAGTTCGGCACCGTGGACATGGCGCTGGCCATCGGCGGCGCATCGCTGGTCATCCACACCCTGGTGGGCAATCTGCTCACCCCCTGGCTCACCAGCAAGACCAGCCGCATGAGCCCGGTGGCCGTGTTCGTCAGCGTGCTGGTGTGGGGCTGGCTGTGGGGGCTGTGGGGCCTGCTGCTGGGCATTCCGGTGATGATGGCCGTGAAGGCGATCTGCGACCGGGTGGAGGATCTGCGGGCGGTGGGGGAACTGCTGGGGGATTGAAGGGAAGGACGGTCTGACGCGCCCGGCCAAGGCCCAAGCACCGCAGCCGGGCCGGGCCCGTCTTCGATCAGGCCATTCGCCTGTCGCCGGGGTTGCGTCCGCCCGCCTGAATCTCCATGATGGGGGCGCCGGTGTGCATGGCGCCATCGGCACATCCACGCATCGCTCGGACCCATCGATCGATGCCTTCCCCCGCAGGCGTGTCGCACGCCAGCCCACAGGAGCAAAAAACCATGCCCATCGAACTCTGGCTCGCCTTCGTCGCGGCCTCGGCCGTGATGCTGGTCATCCCCGGCCCGACCATCCTCACCGTGATCAGCTACTCGATGTCGCACGGCCGCCGCGCGAACGTGCCGCTGGTGCTGGCCGTGGCGCTGGGCGATTCGACCGCGCTGGTGGTGTCGCTTCTGGGCCTGGGCGCGCTGCTGGAGACCTCCGCCTTCTGGTTCACCGCGGTGAAGTGGGTCGGCGGGCTGTACCTGCTGTATCTGGGCATCCGCCTGCTGCGTGCCGGAATCTCCGCCACCGAAATCGCCGCACCCGCCGCTCCCGCCGCTCCGGCATCGCGCTGGCGCCTGTTCCTGAACACCTACCTGGTGACCGCGTTGAACCCGAAGGGCATCGTTTTCTTCGTGGCCTTCCTGCCCCAGTTCCTCAGCCCCGCCGCCAGCGCGACGCAGCAAATGGGAATACTGGGCGTCACCTTCGTGGTGCTGGCCGCCACCAATGCGACGCTGTATGCCGTGTTCGCTGGCAGCGCGCGCAAGCTGCTCACATCGCCACGGGCACAGCGGCGCTTCCATGTCGCGGGCGGCTCGCTGCTGGCGGCAGCGGGGGTCTGGGCGTTGACCGCGCGGCGGCCTGGATGAGGTAAGAGCGTAGCCATCAAGGCCTCGCGGCGCAGGCCGGGGGCAAAGAGGCGTCGGTGCATTCAGGCGGGATGTTTTCAAATACCACGTCATTGCCGACATGGACGGCATGGTTGGGGGGACTCAACCACCAGTGGATTTCCCCGCCCGGTTCGAGGTCGACCACCTTGCTCTCACCCAGCAAAGTCTTGGGCCACACGCGATAAAGGCGGACGACGTAGGGCATCCTGAAATCGTAGTGAACGATGCGCTGCAAGATGGAAGCCTGATGGAACTCCATCCGGTAAACATCCTTGGGGCTGTTGTAGCTGTGGGAAAACGTGGGCGTGCCTACATACCAGCCGAGAAAAATCAACGCGTTCAGCGCCAGGCACCAAACGATGCAGGGGACTTTTTTAAAGGAAAACAACCTCATCACCACTCCAACATGATCGGGAAAGGGAGCCGCATCCGGTGGACATCGGACAGAACCATGAAATCTCCACCACGGCCATTTTTTGCACGCCATTTTCTGAAGTCCTCGTTTTGCACCCAGTAGGCGTGCTCAAGAACCCGGGCCTTTTCCTGATTGACCCACTGCTCTGAAATCGGCACCCCGCCACCCCACTGAAGACGCTGAACACCTCGAAACCCCCAGAAGCCCAGCGGCTGAGACAGAAAAGCACGCTCGGCATCATTGAAGTCGTAGGCATCGCGCAAGTAAAAGCCCAGCTCATCAATTGCAATGGATGCTTTCCTTGCTCCTTTGGGAACGACAAGGCCAGAAACGGCAACTTTGAGGGTCGCCTCTCCTATCGCGCCATAAAAGTCATCCAAGGGATCGCTGAAACGCCCGAATTTCAGGTAGTTCACTTGGCAAACATCGTCCAGCACTTTGGCCGGCTGAGCGAGATCGCCGAATCGCCAGGGGCCTGAAACGTTCACCATGGCCTGCGCATTGACGCGCTGCTTCAGCAATTCGAATGCGCCAGGACTCGCCCACTGTGCCTGCAACTTCGACATCGCCGCTCGTACCCTCGCAAACCCCAGCGCCCATGCCATGGTGGCTGTGTTTTCATCCAATTGCGCAGGCAGCAATCGACTCAAACGCTGCAGGCCCTGGCTCAGCTTTATCTCGTCTGTCATTTCAAAAGCCGCCCCGCGAAACCACCGCTCCATCAAGGCCGCCGCCACCGGCCACCCCATGCGCGAGCGCATCACGCCAGGAATATCGTTGAGCTGAAACAGCCGCACCTTCGGCGGCAGCTTTTTCTCCAGCTGCGCACGCAGCCGCTCCTGGTCTATCTTGACCATGTCCTTCATGCAACCTCCCTCGTCCGTGATCGCCTGTTTTTTGGAACTGCGGATTCTCGGAGCAAAGAAGGCGCTCGGCGCGATGCCAACCGGTTTTCCGGTTACGTGACGTAACCCAAAAGCAAATCACTTTCACCAGGGCTTTCGGTGACCGGTTTAGGACCCCATGGGGCACGGTTTTGCCAGGCGGGGCGCGCCGTGCCTCTATGCCGGCGCCACCGGAGCGCGCGCCGCCAGCTGCGTGGCCAGGGCCTGCAGCAGGGCCAGTTGCCGGCACACCAGGGCCAGTTGCGTCTGCACCAGCCGCAGGGTGTCCGGTGCGGCATCGGCGGCCTGTTCCAGCGCGGTGGCCAGCGTTTCGCCGTGGGCTGCGTCACCCTCCAGGGCCTCGCGGGTGCGCAGGGCGCGGGCGACGGCTTCGAGGCGCTCGACGGCGTAGCGGGCGCCCTCCTGTACCAGTGGGTCGTCCACGCCTTCGGCGAGTTGGCCGCGGTGCGCGCCCAGCGCCGAGAGGTAGTTGAGCAGGGTGTGCGACAGCACCAGCATGCGCATGCCGGCCTGCGAATGCGAGCGCACGTGGCGGGGCTCGCGCAGCATGTGCGACAGGGCGGTGGAGAAGGCGGCGTCGGCGTTGTGGGCGGTGCGGCGGGCCAGTCGGTAATCGAGGTCGTCGTCCTTGCCGGTGGCGTACTGCGACATGATCTCGCGCAGGTACTGCCCGTTGGCCTGCAGGGCCTGCGCGGCCACGGCGGCCAGGCGCCGGCCCTGCCAGTCGGGCAGCACGACCATCATGGCGGCGGTGGCGATGGCGCTGCCGATCAGGGTGTCGAGCAGGCGCGGCAGGATCAGCGCGTGGGCCTCGCCGGTGGCCTGGTTGAAGCACATGAGCACCAGCAGCGTGATGGCGGCGGTGGCCGTGAGGTAACGCGTGGTGCGGGTGACGAAGAACAGCACGCCCGCCGCCACGGCGAAGAGCGCCTGCAGCGGCGGGCTGGGAAAGAGCTTGAGCAGCGCCCAGCCGACCACCAGGCCGATGGCGGTGCCGGCGACGCGCTGCGACACGCGCGTGACGGTGGCGCCGTAGGTGGGTTGGCACACGAACAGCGTGGCCAGCGGAATCCAGTAGCCGTGCACGGGGTCGATGAGCTGCATGGCGATGCAGCCGGCCGCGAGCGCCAGCGACAGGCGCGTGGCATGGCGAAACAGCGGCGTGCCCGGGTGCAGCTGCGCGCGCACGCGGCCCCAGGCATCGGCCAGCGACCGGGGCGATCGGTCCAGCAGGCTGCTGTCGCCCAGGCGCTCGCCGCCATCGGGGTGGGTGGCGGCGTCGAGCTGGCCGGAGAGCGTGGCGAGGTTGCGGGCCAGCGCGCGCAGGCTGCGCAGCGGCCGCTGCCAGGCGCTCTGGCGCTGGCTTTCCAGGTGGGCGATGGAGTCGTGCAGGTCGGCCATGGCGCGCTCGCCGGCGGGGTCGCGCACGAAGGGCTCGTGCGTCTGCAGGGCCTCGGCCAGACGGGTGCAGTCCACGCCCTGCAGTTGCAGCACGCGCTGGCAGCGGTAGAGCACGTCGCTGTGGAACAGCACGTCGGCCCAGTCGTTGTAGTGGTGGTGCGACGAGCTGGCGCGCTCGTGGATGTCCTGCGCGATGAAGTACAGGTTCAGGTGGCGCAGCAGCCGGCCGGTGGGGGGCGGCGCCTCGCGGCGCGCGCCCAGGCGGCTGAAGATGCTTTCCTTGGTGGTGTTGAGGGCGGACACCACGCGGCCGTTGGTCTGGGCGAGCGCCAGGCGCCGGCGCTCCACGTCCACGCCGCGCACGGGCTCGAACAGGCTGGCCTTGAGCCGCAGATAGGCGCCGAGCACGCCGTAGAGCTTGGCGAGGTTCTGGCGCACGGGCTGGTGCGGGAACAGCGCGCACCACAGCAGCGACAGCAGGCCGTACCAGGTGGCGCCGGCCAGCAGCCAGGTGGGCACGCTGAAGCCCAAGGCCGGGCCGCCCCCGCGCTGGGAGCCGGGCGCCACGCTGATGGCGGTGTAGAGCGCCAGGATGACGGTGGCCAGCGCGATGGCGCGGTAGCGCTCGCCCACGGCGCCGAGCATGGTGAAGCCGAAGGTGGACACGGCCATGCCCGCCACGAACCACAGGGGCCACGGCATCAGGGCCTCGACCGAGAACGCGGCGGTGGCGAAGCAGGCCAGCGTGACGAGCAGCGCCCGCAGCCGGCCGCGCCAGTTGTCGTCGGTCTCGGCGATGGCGCTGGCGATGATGCCCAGGAAGATCGGCGTGACCAGCGGCACGCGGTCCAGCCACCAGCACACGGCCATGGCACCGCTCAGCGCGATGAACACGCGCACGCCGTACACCAGCGCATCCTGCGCCCACAGGCGCCTTGCCCACCCTGCCATTGCCGTTTTCAAGATCGCATCAACCCTGGAGAGAGAAAGAAAAAACCATGGCGCGGGCCCGCGCCGGATGGCGGGAACCCAAGCAGATTCCATACCACGGCACGCAGCCCCTCCCGTGCCGCGCCCAATCCCCGCCGTCAGCCGGTGTTGCGCAGCCCGGCCGCGATGCCGTTGATCGAGATGTGGATGCCGGTCTGCACGCGCTCGTCGCCCTGCCCGCCGCGCCAGCGGCGCACCAGTTCGACCTGCAGGTGGTGCAGCGGGTCGATGTACGGAAAGCGGTGGCGGATCGACCGGGCCAGGGCGGTGTTGTGCGTCAGGCGGTGCTTGTCGCCGGTGATGCGGGTGAGCGCATCGGCCGTGCGCTGCCACTCGGCCTCGATGGCGCCGAAGACCTTCTTGCGCAGGCGCGTGTCGGCCACCAGTTCGCTGTAGCGCGAGGCCAGGGCCAGGTCGCTCTTGGCCAGCACCATGTCCATGTTGGACAGCAGCGTGCCGAAGAACGGCCACTGGCGGTACATCTTCTGCAGCAGGGCCATCTGCGCCTTGGAGTCCTGGCCGGGCTGCCTGACAAAGGCTTCCACCGCGGCGCCGAAGCCGTACCAGCCCGGCAGCGTGAGCCGGCACTGGCCCCAGCTGAAGCCCCAGGGAATGGCGCGCAGGTCTTCGATGCGCTGGCTGGGCTTGCGCGAGGCCGGGCGCGAGCCGATGTTCAGCTCGGCGATCTCGCGGATGGGCGTGGAGTTGAAGAAGTAATCGGTGAAGCCCGGGGTGTCGTACACCAGCGCGCGGTAGGCGCCCATGCTGGCCACCGACAGCTGCGCCGCCGCCTCCAGGAAGTCCTTGGTGGCGGGCTTGGTGGGCTGCAGCAGCGTGGCCTCCAGCGTGGCGGCGACCAGGGTTTCCAGGTTGCGCCGGCCGATCTCGGGGTTGGCGTACTTGGAGGCGATGACCTCGCCCTGCTCGGTCAGGCGGATCTGCCCGCGCACGGTGCCGGGCGGCTGCGCCAGGATGGCCTGGTAGCTCGGGCCGCCCCCGCGGCCCACGGTGCCGCCGCGGCCATGGAACATGCGCAGCTGGATGCGGTGGCTGGCCACCAGTTCGTCGAACAGCTCCACCAGTGCGATCTCGGCGCGGTACAGCTCCCAGCTGCTGGTGAAGATGCCGCCGTCCTTGTTGCTGTCGCTGTAGCCCAGCATGATGTCCTGCTCGGCGCCGCTGGCCTGCACCATCGCGGCGAAGCCGGGCACGGCGTACAGCTCGCGCATGATGGGCGCGGCGTTGCGCAGGTCTTCGATGGTCTCAAACAGCGGCACCACGATAAGGTCGGTGGTGGCGGCGCGGGCGCCGCTGCCCGGCACGGGCGGCACGGCATCGAGCGTGCCGTGCATCAGCCCCACTTCCTTTTGCAGCAGCAGCACTTCGAGCAGGTCGCTCACGGTTTCGGTGTGGCTGATGATGTAGTGGCGGATGGCCTGCGGGCCGAAGCGCTCGCGCATCTGCCGCGCCGTCTCGAAGATGGCGATCTCGCCCGTGGTGTGCTCGGAATACGTGGCGCCCACCACGCGCAACGGCCGGGCATCGGCCAGCAGGCGCAGCAGCAGCGCGCGGCGGTCGGCCTCGGGCAGGGCCGCGTAATCGGGCTCCACGCGCGCCGTGGCCAGCAGCTCGGCGATCACCTTCTCGTGCTGGTCGGAGCTTTGGCGCAGGTCCACGGTGGCCAGGTGAAAGCCGAACACCTCCACCGCGCGCACCAGCGGGTGCAGGCGCTCGGCGGCCAGCGCCGCGCCGCGGTGCGAGCGCAGCGAGGCCTCGATCACGCGCAGGTCGGCCAGGAAGGCCTCGGCATCGGGATAGGGGTTCTGCGGCGCGACGGCATGGCGCGCGGCCTCACGCCGCCCGGTCAGGTTGCGCAGCCAGTGGCGGCCAGGCCGGGCGGTAGATGCCGGTGAGCGCGCGGCGGTACGGCTCGTCCTGGCGGTGCTCGCTGTGGTCGGGCGAGCGCTCGGCCAGGGCCTGCATGTC
>NZ_BAAJYT010000171.1:0-8447 GCF_057541515.1 Acidovorax sp. KNOB132 | reverse complement strand
CGGGCCCGGACACGGCCCCGGCGCTGGACGCCGCCA
Source organism: Acidovorax sp. KNOB132 (assembly GCF_057541515.1). Taxonomy (NCBI): domain Bacteria; kingdom Pseudomonadati; phylum Pseudomonadota; class Betaproteobacteria; order Burkholderiales; family Comamonadaceae; genus Acidovorax; species Acidovorax sp. KNOB132. Next base: position 8,411 of record NZ_BAAJYT010000171.1, on the reverse strand, counting down.
CGCAGCGCACGGTGGAGCTGCTGGCCCGCATGCCGCGCGGCACCCAGGTGCTGGGCCACCTGCTGGCACCGGCCGCCGAAGGCACGCCCGACCACACCCGCCGCCACACGGCACGCCTGGCGCTGCAGACCGAGGCTGCGATGCGGGCCGCGCCCACGCCGCAGTTGCGCGAATGGCTGGCCGGCGCCTCCCATGCCGCCCGCACGGCTCTGCATGCCGCGGACCCGGCCCAGGCCCTGGCCGCCTGCACGGACGATGAGCGCGCGGCCTACCACGCCATCCGCAACGGCTACCGCAGCAACGCCAAAGGCTCCCCCTACGACCGCGCCAACCAGCACCTGCAGAAAATCGCGGACTGGCTGCACGACATCGACCACACCGAGGGCGACGCGCCCGGCACCGCCGCCCCCAAGAGCCGGCGGAGCCAGAAGCTCAACCCGCTGCGCTCGCTGCCGCAGGCCCTGCAGGTGGGATCGGCCACCGCCTTGCCCACCCCGAACCGCCGGGCGGAAGAAGAGCTGGAGAAGGCGGCGGACCACCTCACCCAATACCTCCGGGGCGCGCGTGCGCAACGGCCTGCGACCGAGGTGCCCTCCGAATCCGAGCTGGCCTGGCTGACCATCGCCGAGAAGATACGCTGGGCGCCCGAAGGCACCGAGCGCGCTTCCATGGTGCTGGACAACGCCCTGCTCGAAGGCATCCGGGCGCAATGCGATGCCGCGCGGCGCGATGCAGCGCGAAAAGCCGCCCGCCGTGGCGGCGAGATCACCACCGCCACGGAATCGCCCGCGATGCGCTTCGCATGGGAGCAGCTGCGCGCCCAGCCGCACACCGGCGTGCAAGCCCTCGCCCTGCTGCAGCACGCCTTGCTGAGCGAGCCGCTGCAAGAGGCGAACAATGGCCCCGCCACGCCATCGGTCGGCACCGATGGAGAACACGTGCACGCCCAGGGCAATGCCTTCCACGTGGCCCTGTACAAGGCCCTCAACCTGCTGCACGACGGGGACCCGGCCAACGCCACCAACAGCCGGGCGCTGTTCAACCTGCTGCGCGATGTGGCCCAGCACCTCGAATGGCGCGACCGGATGAAGCTGCTGGGCCAGAAGACCTACGGTGTCAACCTCGGCCCGCTGTCGGCGGCCGCGGCGATCACGAGCGCCGTGGGCCTGGGCGTCAAGCTCATCGGCGGCGTGCAGCACAACGAGGACCGCATCCTGGAGCTGTACCGGGGCCGCACCGGCATGTACCTGCAGATCACGTCCCAGTCCACCAACCAGGTACAGGCCGGTGCCGGGGTGAACACCGGCTACTCGGTCGCGATGGACACCGACCAGGCCAGCTTCGGCGTGACCGGCGGGGCCGACTGGCGCTGGCGCGGCGAGCGGAGCGTGGAAAACGGCGTGCAGATGCGCATGCCCCGGCTGACCAAGAACCGCGAGCCCCAGCTGGACGCGCAGTTCATCGACGCGCTGGAGCATCTGTTCGACATGGCGGCCCCCACCGGGGATGGCCAGCCGGCCCGCCGGGACTGGATGCGTGAGCTGCTGGCCCACCATCCCGAGCTGAGCATGGGGATCATCGACGACGCGCAGCGCAGCAGCATGGGCACCGAGACCAACGTGTCGCTCAGCGCGGGCGTGCGGGTGGGCGAGGTGGCAGGCAAGGGGCGGCGGGCCGGCGTGTCAGCGGGCGTGGGCGTCAAATCCCGGCAGGACAACGGCCAGACCCGCACCACGGTGGCCGGCTACATGACCACCATCTACCGCGATGCCACGGCCCAGATGAAGGTGGAGGTGTCGGGCCGCGCCACGCTGGGGGTGCAGTTCGCGGAATCCGTGCAGGACGATCCGAAGAACGGCCCGCGCCAGAAGGCCAGCGGCAGCCTGGGGCTGCTGGATGCCAGCTACGGCCGGGAGCTGGTCTCCAAGGCCGTGACCCACTTTTGCACGCTGTTCGTGTTCGACGACGAGATCGACCCGATGCGCAGCGACCGCGCCACCGATGTCTCGGAGTTCGACGTGTTCCAGCAGCTCGTGCGCGACGAGTGGGACAGCTGGTCCGCCTACGGGGTGGGCAAGCTGGGCGCTGCGGTGGAGGACGACTTGAAGCATGCCGCGTCCGAGCTGCAGCTCGAACATTTCATGGAGCAGACCCAGGCGTTCGCACAGGGCAACGGCCTGGCGGCCATGTTCGCCGACAAGGCGATGAAGGCGCCCGCCGCCCCCACGCTGGACATGTTCCGCGCGCTCGCCCGCATGGATGGCGAAGCTGCCAAGGCGCAGTTCGAGGCGGCCTGCGCGGGATACGAAAGCGCAGCCACGGAATTCGAGGCGGCCGGCATGGACCTGCGTTCCACCCGTGCGCATCTGAAGCACGCACGCAAGGCGCTGGAGGCGGACCAGACGGCCGCCGCCGCGGAGCACCTGGAGCAGGCCGCAGCACGCATGCAGCGCAAGGCGATGGGCAAGACCGGCCGGTCGCCGGTGATGGCGCGCCGAAGGGACGAGGGGGTGGAGCATATGAAGCGCGCTGCGCTGTGCCGGGAGCAGGGAGCCACGCGCCTGCGGGAGGCCCAGGTGCATGCGCAGGGCTTCGACAACCTCGTAGTGAGGGACGAACTGTGGGAGCCCACCCTGCTGCTGCTGCGCGAAAAGGCCAAGATCCTGCGCGAGCGCGGCCTGGACTTCTTCCTGAAGCGACAGAACAACCGGGGCGCCGAGGCCATGCGCACCGTGGCGCAGTGGATCTTGTACGAGCCCGTGCTCCGCGCGGACCCCGGCCATGAGGTGGAGCCGGCCGGGCAATGGAAGGCCACGGCGGCTACGCCTGCGCAAGCGCGCCTGCCCACCGTGCCCGAAGGCGACGAGGAAGGCGAGATCCAGGCCCACCGGGACTGAGCGCGTTCCCGGGGCCGCGCCCTCGGCCGCCCTCAGGCGCTGCGTTCGGCCACGGGCTGCGCGCCCGGCGCCTTCGTGTTCATGCTTTGCAGCACCTGGTCCGCATCGCTACGCAGCTCCTCGGCCAGCCCCACCGCCAGGCCCAGGCGGCGCAACAGCCACGGGCCGAGCTGGGCATCGAACGGGTCGGGCAGCGGCTCGGGGCCGGGCGAGACGCGCGGGGGCATACCCGCATCCGCCGAGGCACGCGGTGCGGACAGGGCTTGCCCGATGGCCTCGGCCGTGGTCGCCAGCGGCGCCTGCAGCCGCTCGGGCTCCAGGTGGCCGCGGCGCAGCAGCAGCATGGTCTTCACGGCCGTGAGCTGGGCCAGCAACTGGTAGCAGTGCACCTGCAGCCGTTCCAGGGGTTCGAGCGGCGGGCGCACGGCGCGCGGCTCCGACAGCGACCGCTGCGTGGCCTGCACCAGGGCCGAGAGACTGTCGTAGGCCTCGCGCCGCGCCAGCCGCCAGGCCAGCTCGGGCGCGTTGTCCACGGCCTGCAATTGCCCCAGGGCCAGCGCCTCGCGCGCATGCAGCGCCTGAGCGGCCAGGGTGCGCGACACGAGGGCGGGGATCTGCGTGCGCTCCCACGAGGGCAGCACATAGGAAAACGCCCAGGCCACGCCGGTGCCGATCAGGGTATCGGCCAGCCGCTCGAACAGCGCGAAGGCCGTGCTGCTGCCCGCATGCAGCATGTGCGACTGCACCAGCCCGAGCACGGTGGCCGCCACCGCGGTGATGAGGTAGCGCCGCACGGCAAAGCCATGGGCCACGGCCTGCGCCAGCGTGAGGCACACGATCAGGCCCAGCGCGGTGGGGTGCATGGACAGCAGCCCCAGCGCCAGCACGCAGCCCAGCAGCGTGCCGGCCACGCGGCTGTTGCGCCGCTCCAGGGTCTGCGCCAGGCTGCCGCGCAGCACCACCACGATGGTCAGCAAAATCCAGTAGGCGTGCGTGCCCCAGGGCAGTGCCTGCGCCACCGCGTAGCCCACGCCCATGGCCAGCGCCGCGCGGATGGCATGGCGCAGCGGCGGCGCATCCCAGCGCCACAGGCCGTTGAACGGATGCCACGACCACGCGGTGGGGCTCACGAACATCTGCCAGTTCGCGCGCACCACGGCCAGGTTGGGCTCGGCCTCGCCGCGGGCCAGGGCGATCATGCGCAGCGCCTCGTCGTTGATGTGGCCGATGCGGTCCGCCAGCCCGCGCGCCAGGAGGCGGGGCGACGGGTTGGCGCTCTCCGGTCCGGGTTGGGGCGCCTCGTCCCAGCGCAGGGCCGCCAGGTGGGGCCGGTGGTCGGCGAAGGCGGTGGGCCTGCGGCCGATGAGCATGGCGTCGGCCAGGCGCTCCATCTCGTCGGCCACGTGGTGCAGCACGTCGCGCAGTCCGACCACCACGGGCGCATGGCCGGGGTGGGCCTTGAGCGTGTCCAGGTCCAGCTCGCAGGCCAGCAGGTGGTCGCGCATTTCCAGCACCAGCAGCAGCATGCCGGCCAGCCGCTGGCGCCGCGGCGTGCGGGGCGACTCCAGCACGATGTTGCGCGCGGCCTGCAACTGCTCGGCCAGGGCCGCCTGCCGGTGCAGCAAGGCCCCCGCCAAGGCGGGCGCGGGCGGGCCCTGCAGATCGACCGGCGTGAACTGGCGCGCCTGCACGCGCATCAGCGCAGCGAGCGCCAGCAGCGCATCCGCCACCGACTGCACGCGGTAGCGCGCATTGAGCGCGTGGTTGGCCACCACCGAATACACCACATACAAAGCCGCCCCGAGCGCGAAATGCCCGGTGGTGGCCAGCGCCGCCGTCAACGGGTCCACGCCCGGCGTGGGCGGCACGGCCATGGAGAACACCATGGAGAACATCAGGGCCACCGCGATCGGCACGCCGCGCTTGCCCCAGGCCATGGCCAGGAACGCGACGAAGCTGGCTGGCACGATCAGCATTCCCAGGGCCAGCTCCGACGGGTGCAGCATCTGCACCCCGAAAAAGAGCGGCACGCCCAGCAGGGGCGCCGGCAGCATCTGCCAGAACTTGCCCCGCGCCGGGCCGGGCAGGTCGGGCGGCGCCGTGACGATGACCCCGACCGACGCCGAGGCGGCCGCCGCCGCGCCCAGCCACCCGTGCACCCCGGCCGAGATGAGCAGCAGACCGAAGGCCACCGACAGGCCGTTGAAGACATAGTGGCTCAGCGCCACGCGCAAGGCAGCCCGCAGGCGGTGTTCCGGAGAGATCCTCATAAGCCGGCGAGCGTACCGCAGCGCTGCGCGCCGCGGCGTCAGGCAGCGCCCCATTCGCGGGGCCGCCGGGTAACATCGGCCACCCCGTCGCCGCCCGGCCCGCCCCATGTCGCCAACCACCCCGCCGCCGCTCCACCGCACCTGGTCCCCTGCCCCGCGCCGCACACCCTGGTCAGGGTTTCGGGGGCTCGCCGCGCTGTGCGCAGCGGCCGTTCTGTGCGGCTGCGCGGGGGTGACGGTGTCGTCGATGTCCCCGCGCGAATACCTGTCGCAGCGGCGCGGCGACGTGCTCACCAGCGGCCGGGTCAGCGAGGCCACCGAAGAGGTGCTGCGCGTGATCGGCAGCGATGCCGATACCTGCGCGGACGACCTGGCCGACTGCCGCAACCAGCTGGCCGCCTCGAACGGCATCAGCGAGGAGCAGCGCCTGTCGGCGCTGGCCGAGGTCTGGCTGCAGGTGGGCCTCGAAGGCGAACGCGACCGCAGCGCGCCGCTGCCACCGAACGAGGCGCTCGATGCCTGGATGGAATCGGCCCGCCACGCCTGGGCCTATCTGTTCTTCACGCAGCGCTCCCCCGGCGAGCGCGCGTTCGAGGACCGGCAGACGCAGGTGCGCGACTACTACAACTTCGCTACGCAGCGTGTGGTGACCCTGCTGTTCCAGCGCTACCGCGCCGAAGGACGCCGGTCGGATGAGGCGCGTACCCTCGGCGCCTGGCGGATTTCCAGCGACGCCTCGGACATCCGCCTGCCCAGCGACGCCCCGCTGCCCGAGGAACTGATCCCGGCCACCACGCTGCGGTTTTCCGGCGTTCGCAACACCTACCGGCGCGATGGCTTCGGCACGGAGCTGGTGGCGGCGTCCGCCCCCGAGCCGGGCGAGCGAGCGCCCGCACCGTTCAAGGAAATGCCCTACCCCGCAGCCACCGCGCTGCTGCGGTTTCCCGGCAAGACGCTGGGCGAGGTACTGCGCACGCAGGAGGTGCAGGTGGCGATCTACGACCCCTACCATACCGCGCGGGTGGAACTGGGCGGGCAGCAGGTGCCACTGGCGGGCAACTTCACCGCGGGGTACGGCCTGTGGCTGGCGCGCTCGGGCTTTGCCACGCAGGCCATGCGCACCCTGCTGGGCTGGAGCGACCGGCTGGACGCGCCGCGCATCCACCTCATGCAGCCCTATGACCCGAACCGCCGCACCATCGTCATGCTGCACGGGCTGGCCAGCAGCCCCGAGGCATGGATCAACGTGGCCAACGAGGTTCTGGGCGATGCGCAGTTGCGGGACGCCTACCAGGTGTGGCAGGTGTACTACCCCACCAATGCGCCGCTGGCCCTCAACCAGCACGACATCCGGGAGGCCCTGGTGCAGACGCTGGCGCACTTCGATCCTGCCGGCACGGCGCGCGCATCGCGCGACATCGTGCTGGTGGGCCACAGCATGGGCGGCGTGCTGGCGCGGCTGCTGGTGTCGGAATCGGGCGACACGCTGTGGGACCAGGTCATCGGCCGCCCCGTGATGCCCCCGCAAGACCTGGCCCGGCTGCGTGAGGACCTGGGCCCCTTCCTGGTGTTCCATCCCCTGCCGCAGGTGACCCGGGCGGTCTTCATCGCCGCGCCCCACCGGGGAACGCCGTTCGCCAACAAGACCCTCTCGCGCTGGCTGGCCAACATGGTGACGCTGCCGCTGGCCGTGCTGGAGCGCTTCGGCGATGCCACCCGCGTGCTGGCCAGAGCCCATGCCGCGCAGCCCGTCGAGGGCGGGGTGCCGCCGCGCCTGCCCAACAGCATCGACAACCTGGGCGACACCGATCCGTTCGTGCGCGCGGCCGCCGACCTGCCGATCGGCCCGGGCGTGCGCTACCACTCCATCATGGGCCGCGAAGACCCGGGCACCCCGCTCGCGCAGTCGAGCGATGGCATCGTGCCCTACGGCAGCGCCCACCTGGCAGGTGCCGAGTCGGAGCTGGTGCTGACCTCGCACCACAGCGTGCAGGAGAACCCCCGGGCGATCCTGGAGATCCGCCGCATCCTGCGCGAGGCGCTCGCGGCCGAGCCGGTGCGCTGAAAGGCGAGCGCTGCATCCCGCGCCCCACCGCTGGCGCTCATGCCCGATGGAAAAGAATCAGCCAACCGCAGACTTCAGCCGCAGCGCCATTCAGCGAAAAACAATCTTTGGCCGTTCTGAACCGTGGGGGCGACACCGATGCCGAGCATCTGAACGGGCTGAGCGGGGAAAGGCCCCGTCCTGCATTTCTGCTGGGCATCGAAGAAAGTCGCATCCCGCACCTGGCGGCGGGTCGGACTGGTCGTGTTGGGCCCGAGGCCGGAGGCCGTGATCGTTTGTCCGCTTTGGGCAAGAACAGGGGTGGTACTCAACGCGGCAAGCAGAGCGAGCCCAGCCGTGACGAACGCGCCAGATTTGAAGACGGGTGGAAGAAAAAGCATGGATTCCCTTGTATTTGAGTTGCAGGCCCAACACTAAAACCAACCACCCAGGCGAGACAGGCCGAATGCGAAGCCTTTGTTCAGCCGGCGAATCCAACCGACCACGTCGCCGAGCGCGCGTCTGACCGCAATATTTGCAATCTGCCAGGCAAGCGCCTCGGTACCGGGCAATCACTCCATCACCGCCGGGCCAGGCGCACCTCGTTCGTGCCCTGGGCCGCGCCGCTTTGCGGCACCTGTTCGCCGGTGCGGTCGGCCACCTCGGCCAGGCGCGCGGCGAGCTGCTCGGGCACATCGGGCCCAATGCCCAGATGCACCCCCTGCGTGAGCGTGACGTGCGCCGCCTCGAAGGTGCCGGCGCCCGCGCACAGGATGGTGCGCGTGGGCGCGCTTTCGTGCGCCAGCACCAGCATGGCCGGCACCACGGCCTCGGGCTTGAGCGCGGCCAGCACCTCCTCGGGCATCAGGCCCTCGGTCATGCGGGTGGCGGCGGTGGGCGCGAGCGCGTTCACGTGGATGCCGTGCTTGGCCCCTTCGATGGCGAGCGTCTGCATCAGCCCGACCTGGGCCAGCTTGGCGGCGCCGTAGTTGGCCTGGCCAAAGTTGCCGTACAGGCCGGTGGACGAGGTCGTCATCACGATGCGGCCGTATTGCTGCGCCACCATGTGCGCCCACACGGCCTTGCAGCAGTGGGCCGCGCCCATCAGGTGCACATCCACCACGAGGCGGAAATCGTCCATGTCCAGCTTGCCGAACGACTTGTCGCGCAGGATGCCGGCGTTGTTGACCAGGATGTCCA
>NZ_BAAJYT010000170.1:0-8481 GCF_057541515.1 Acidovorax sp. KNOB132 | reverse complement strand
GGGTGGTGCGGGCTGGCTGGACGACCCCGCTGACGGCCGGCGGCCGCGCCACCCGTCGGGACCACGTCCCTTATGAGGGGAAGTGGCCCAGACGTCGTGGTGGCCGCGTCGGGGTATTGGCCTTCGTGGTCACGATGCACGCGGTGCCATGGGCGCCATCGGTGCCGGAAAGACATCACCACGGTCGGGATTGCCGACGGGGTAGGCCAAGATGTACATCAAAGGGACGTAGATAATGCTTTTGACATTATCTCCGTTGTAGGTCACGCTGTTTTCGCCATTCACCGCGAGCCGGTCGCCCAGGCGGTTGGTGAGGGGCTGGCCAGCGAAGGCAGATAAAGGAACGGGGTTGAAGGGGGTCGATCCCGTTATTTTCTGTCCGTTGATCGTGCCGCTCATTTGAACCAGCGATCCATTGGCGGGATTGTATTTTCGGGTGAGTTGCAAGTGGATATTCTGCTCGGGCATGTCCAGAATGCCATCCTTGAAACTCATTGTGAATGGATTGAAATAATAGGCCTGGGAATTGATGCCATCCGTTGAAATGCTGATGGCCACGAAATTCAGATCCCAGTCGGTGCCCGGCAGCAGCGTTGCGTATTGCGCCTGGATGGAGACGAAAGACCGGCTTTGCAGGGTCTCGATGTCGAATTGGAAGGGATAGTAGCCGCTGAAATCCGCCAGTTCGCACCCGCTGAGGTCGTACAGCGCGAAGTCGGGTTTCTCGGCCTGGGGAATGGTGACGAGCGACCGGATCTGCGCGGGCTTTTGCCCATCGGTCACCATGTTGTTGCAGGCGAAACCCTGCTCGGCAGCGGTGCCCATGATGAGCGACACGGTCTCGCTGCCCTGGGCGACCGTGAAGAAGTACATGTTCAGGTTGTACGCATAGGTGTGCACCGGCTGAAGATTCCCAGTGGTGCCAGGGTCGTACTGCAGCTGGTTGTCCGAGCCGATCCGCATCACCTTTTTCCCGGTCGCCGTATCGACGTAATCGCCGGCGAAGAGGGCGGCTGCAATGGGGTTGTTGTAGGTGGCGCCGGAGACATCGACCTTCGTTTGCTTCGGCAAGGTGATGCTTCCCGAACAGAAGGCCACCGGCCCGTACGTGTCGCCCGCGCGGGTGAACTCCAGCTCGACCGTGAGCCCCTGGTCGGACGTCTGGTGCAGGGTCTTGCCGTCGAAGCTTCCCGTGAAGGGGTAGCGGGTGGCGGAGGTTCCGTCCAGCGAGATGATCAGCGACACGTGGTACGCGGGGGCGATGGTGCCTGCTTGAAACACCATGTTGGTGTCGACCGCGAAAAAGGCGCCCTGGGCGTTTCCAAGGGTGTAGTAGCCGTTGAAGGTCTGCAGCGCCGGTGCGTCGGGCCGGGCGGAAGGCGAAGCCCCAAGCGCTGGTTGGGCGGGGTTCAACAGCTGCAGGTGATGGGCTTGCGTGTCCTCGATGGAAATCGAGCGCGGCACGGACGGAATGGGCGTCGGGGTCATGGTGGAGGGCGTTTCAAGGGTTGCGATCTGCCGAGGCCGGCAGGGCGGAGGGGCCCGCCCAGGGGCTCAGCGCTTCCTGGGCGGCGGTGGCGTGTGCGGCGATGGGCGCGGGCGCAGCCTCAGGATGGGGACCAGGCCACCGTCAAAGCCCCTGCGGGATCTTTCGTGATGGCACGCACCCGGATGCAGTCGCCATCGCTGCTTCCGGTGTGGGCTACCCGCCTGTTCGGCAGGTTGCAATGGTCCCCGGGGTAATGAACGCTGCTGAGCGTGGCGTTGACGCCGGCACCATGGTCAATGGTGGTGATTTTCTGGTCTGCCATGGCGTCGCTAATCCCCGTTTTGGTGAATAATGCGCAAAAATCGTGATATTCCATTCCCCTGATGGGGGTGCTGAACTGGAATCAGGATTTTCACGGTGGCGCACGGGCCACTGCGCGATATTATGGGGACGGCTTTCTAACAGATTGAAAAATCCCTGAAAATTGCTTAAACGATCTGATAAAACATGAAAAACAATCGGAGCGCACGGCCTGCGCGGTGCCGTGCCTCCGGGGCCGCCGCCGCCTCAGGCTGCCTTTTCCACATGCGCCTGGCGCGTGTACAGGAAATCGATCACCGCCTTGCGGCTGCGCAGGTAGCGCGGGTCTTCGGCCAGGGCCACGCGGTTGCGGGGGCGCGGGATGTCCACCGCCAGCACCTCGCCGATGGTGGCGGCCGGGCCGTTGGTCATCATCACGATCTTGTCGGACAGCAGCACGGCCTCGTCCACGTCGTGGGTGACCATGACCACCGTGCTCTGCGTGCGCGCCACGATCTCCAGCAGCTCGTCCTGCAGCTTGGCGCGGGTGAGGGCGTCCAGCGCGCCGAAGGGCTCGTCCATCAGCAGCACCTGGGGCTCCATCGACAGCGCCCGGGCGATGCCCACGCGCTGCTTCATGCCGCCCGAGATCTCGCCGGGGCGCTTTTGCGCCGCGTGCGTGAGGCCCACCATGGCCAGCGCGGCCTCGGTGCGGGCCTTGAGCTGGGCCTTCGGTTCCCGCTTGCCGAACACGCGCTCGACCGCCAGGTGCACGTTGCCTTCGCAGGTCAGCCAGGGCAGCAGGGAATGGTTCTGGAACACCACCGCGCGCTCGGGGCCGGGGCCCTTGATCTCCTTGTTGGCGCACAGCAGCGCGCCGGCGGTGGGCACGGTGAGTCCGGCGATCAGGTTGAGCAAGGTGGATTTGCCGCAGCCCGAGTGTCCGATGAGGGCGACGAACTCGCCCTTGGCGATGGACAGGTCGATGCCCTTGAGCGCCGGAAACAGCCCCTTGGCGGTCTTGAAGGTCTGGGCGACGCCCTGGATCTCGATGAATTTCGCGGGGTTGTTCATGCCTTCACCTCTTCGAACGTGAATGCCGTGGCCAGCTTGACCAGGGCGTATTCGAGCAGCAGCCCGACGATGCCGATCACGAAGATCGCGATGATGATGTTCTTGACGTTCAGGTTGTTCCACTCGTCCCAGACCCAGAACCCGATGCCCACGCCGCCGGTCAGCATCTCGGCCGCCACGATCACGAGCCAGGCGGTGCCCACGGCCAGGCGCACGCCGGTCAGCATGTAGGGCAGCACGGCGGGGAACAGGATGGTGGTGGCGATCTTCCATTCCGAGAGGTTGAGCACGCGGGCCACGTTCATGTAGTCCTGCGGCACGCGCTGCACACCCACCGCGGTGTTGATGACCATGGGCCAGATCGAGCAGATGAAGATGGTCCAGATGGCGGCCGGGTTGGCGCCCTTGAACACCAGCAGGCCGATGGGCAGCCACGCCAGCGGCGACACGGGCCGCAGCAGGCTGATGAGCGGGTTGAACATGCGCGAGAGGAAGTGGAACCGCCCGATCACGAAGCCCGCGGGAATGCCCACCAGCGCCGCCAGCCCGAAGCCGACCGCCACGCGCTCCAGCGAGGCGAGCACGTTCCAGCCCACGCCCTGGTCGTTGGGGCCGTTGCGGTAGAAGGGGTTGCTGAAGACTTCCAGCGCCTGCTTCCAGGTCTCCAGCGGGCCGGGAATGCTCTGGCCAGTGGTGGAGGACACCACGGCCCACAGCCCGATCAAGAGGCCCAGGCCGCAGGCCGGCGGCAGCACCGCGAGCCAGAAGGCGCGCGAGGCGGCCGCCCAGTCGCGGGGCGCCCGCGGCGGGCTGGGCGGGGCGGACTGCAGTGGTTTTTGCTCCGATGCCGGCGTTTTGATTGCCGGTGTTGCTATCGTTTGCATAGCAGAAGGGACCGCGGCTGGGGTGGGCTCCGGCGGGGCGTGGAAGACGGCGCTGACCATGGTGGGATTCTCCTGGCGGGGGCTGGGGGCGGGCGGCTCGGGCGGGGCCCGGGGTCAGGCCTTGATCTTGAAGCTGTCGGCGTACTTGGCCGGGTCCTTGCCGTCCCAGACGACGCCGTCCATCAACTTGCTGGAGCGCATGTCGCTCTTGGGCAGGGGCACCTTGGCAGCAGTGGCGGCCTGCTTGTACAGCTCGGTGCGGTTGATCGACTTGGCGACGGCCAGGTAGTCCGGGTGGTCCTTGAGCAGGCCCCAGCGCTTGTGCTGCGTGAGGAACCACATGCCGTCGGACAGGTAGGGGAAGTTCACCGCGCCGTCGTTGTAGAACTTCATGTAGTTGGGGTCGTCCCAGGTCTTGCCCAGGCCGTCTTGGTAGCGGCCCAGGATGCGCTGGTTGATCGCGTCCACGCTGGTGTTCACGTAGGCCTTGCCGGCGATGGTTTCGGCCATCTTGCTCTTGTTGGCCAGGCCTTCGTCGATCCAGCGGCCGGCTTCCAGGATGGCGGCGGTCACGGCGCGGGCCGTGTTGGGGTATTTCTGCACGAACTCCGACGTGGTGCCCAGCACCTTCTCGGGGTGGTCCTTCCAGATCGCCTGGGTGGTGGTGGCCGTGATGCCGATGCCGTCCATGATGGCGCGGTGGTTCCAAGGCTCGCCCACGCAGAAGCCGTCCATGTTGCCGACGCGCATGTTGGCCACCATCTGCGGCGGCGGCACCGTGATGACCTTGGCGTCCTTCATCGGATCGATCCCGTTGGCGGCCAGCCAGTAATAGAGCCACATGGCGTGCGTGCCGGTGGGGAAGGTCTGGGCGAAGGTGTATTCCCGCTTCTCGGTGGCCATCAGCTTGGCGAGCGTGGGGCCGTTGATCGCACCCTTGTCCGCCAGCTTCTTGCTCAGCGAGATGGCCTGGCCGTTCTGGTTCAGGTTCATCAGCACGGCCATGTCCTTCTTGGGGCCGCCCACGCCCAGGTGCACGCCGTACACCAGGCCGTAGAGCACGTGGGCGAAGTCCAGCTCGCCGTTGGCCAGCTTGTCGCGCACGCCCGCCCAGCTCGCTTCCTTGGAGGGCACGATCTTCACACCGTACTTCTGGTCGATGCCCAGCACCGAGGCCATCACCACGCTGGCGCAGTCGGTGAGGGGGATGAAGCCGATCTTGACTTCCTTCTTTTCCGGCGCGTCGGAGCCGGCTGCATGCACCATGGAGCGCAGCGCGGGGCTCACGCCCACGGCCCCCACGGCGGCGGCCTGCAGCACGGTGCGGCGGTGGAGACTGGTTTTGGACAGGTCGGTCATGGAAGGCATCCCTTGGCTTGGCTGGCAACGTGAAAAACAAAAAAGGCGTCCTCACACGCCCGCAGGCTGCCTTGGGGGCAGCGCCGCGAGCGGTGGGGACGCCTTTGTCCGGGTTCTGCCAGGTCGCACCCGCCATTGGGTGGGGCCTGGCAATCGACCAACGTTGGTCTTGCCTCCGTCATTGCAAGCCTTGTGCCAGAGCGGGCCATACAGGATGTTCGCTATTGTTTTTGTAGCGATATGCCCTAGTGTCGATTGCGCTGGGAGGCTTTTTGGATCGAACCATCCGGCGCCGGGCGCCGCGTGGCCCTGGGCCAAAGCGGGCCGCGGCGCGTGCAGGGCCGGGCACGGAAGCCGCGCGATGGTGCAGTGCCGCACTGCCCTTGTGCAGCGCCGCCGGCCGCGCCGGTCAGCCCAGCAGGTCCGCCACGTCCAGCATGCGCTGGGCCACCTCGACCAGCTTCATGCCCTTGTCCATCGCGCTCTTGCGCAGCTTGTCGTAGGCGGCCTGTTCGGTCAGGCCCTGGCGCTGCATCAGCAGGCCCTTGGCGCGGTCGATGGTCTTGCGGTCCTTCAGCTCGCTGCGCGCATCGGCCAGTTCGGCGCGCAGGGCCTGCTCGTGCTGGAAGCGCGCCATCGCCACGTCCAGGATGGGGCGGATGCGCTGGGGCGACAGCCCGGCCACGATGTAGGCCGACACGCCCGCGGCCACTGCCTGCCGCACGTGGGAGGGATCGTCGTCGTTGGTGAACATCACGATGGCGCGGGGCGCATCGCGGGTGGCCATCACCACGTGCTCCAGCGCGTCGCGGGCGTCGCTCTCGGCGTCCACGATCACCAGGTCGGGCTGCAGCTGCGCGAGCCGCTCGCTCAGGAACACGTCGGCCGGCAGCGTGGCCACCAGGTTGAAGTTGTTTTCCAGCAGGCCGATGCGCAGCGCCCGCGAGCGCTCGGCCTGCAGCTGGGCGTGCTCGTCGTCCTCGGCACCCACCGCCAGGTCGGGGGCCACCACCACGATGCGCAGGGAGTCGGTCATGCCCCAAGCTTAAGCAATAAATACGCCCATCCTGGTGCGCCGGCGCGGTGCAAACCCGATGGATCGCGGCGGATGCCCGAAAGCGCACTGTGCGGGTGCATTAGCACCGCTTTCGGCCTGGGACGGAAATTGCTAATGGATGTAACTTGCTATGGAGCAGGGGTTACCCGATAGCGTAAGACTCTTCGGTCTTATATACATCCGGATACATGTAAACCACTGAATGGATTGGAGCTGGGTCTATGAGCACACAAGGAAGCAGGCGTGCCGCGCTGCTGGCGATCGCGGCGCTGGCCGCCACGTTGGGGGCAGGGTGCAGCAAGGTGCCCGACACCATCAAGATCGGCGTGGCCCAGCCGCTGTCGGGTCCGCTCGGCGCGCTGGGGCAGGACATGCTCAACGGCGTGACGCTGGCGGTGCAGGAGCTCAACAAGTCCGGCTTCACGGTCGATGGCAAGACCGTCACCCTGGAAGTGGTCGCGCAGGACGACCGGGCCGACGCCGACTCCGGCAAGAAAGCCGCGCAGCAGCTGGTGGAGTCCGGCGTGGTGGCGGTCATCGGCAACCTCAATTCGGGCGTCAGCATCGCGGCGGCGCCCATCTATGCCGAAAAGGGCATCGCGCAGCTGGCCATCTCCACCAACCCGCGCTTCACCGAATTGGGCCTGCAGACCACCTTGCGCCTGGTGGCCAATGACAACCTGCAGGCCCGCGCCATGGGCTCGTTCGCGGCCACGCAGCTCAGCACCGCCAGCTACGCCGTGCTGGACGACGGCACGCCCTACGGCAAGGGCCTGGCCGATGGCGCGGCCAAGCAGCTGGCGACGGAGAAGAAGGAAGTCACCGTGCGCCAGTCGTTCGACGACAAGACCACGGATTTCGACGAGGTGGCCCGCCGCATCCAGACGGCGAAGGTGGGCGTGATCGTCACCACGCTCAACGACTTCCAGGTGCTGGCGCTGCTGCAGGCGCTGCAGAAGATCAACTACACCCAGCTGTCCGTGCTGGGCGGCGACACCATCAAGACCACCGACATGGTCAAGGGCATGGGGATGGTCACGGCCATCTATGCCACCTCGCCCGTGCTGGAGGCGCGCGAGTTCATCACCGGCCGCCAGTTCCTGGACCGCTACAACACCGCGTTCAAGAAGCCGCCCGCCTACGGCGGCCACTACAGCTACGACGCCACCTACGTGCTGTCGGCCGCCATCAAGCAGGCCAAGTCCGCCGATCCGAAGGAGATCACCAAGGCCCTGCGGGCCATCAACGGCTACGCGCCCGTCACCGGCACCATGACCTGGGACGAAAAGGGCGAGCAGCGCTACGGCGCCGTGGGCGTGTACAGCCTGCGCGCCGGCAACTGGGAACTGCGCATGCGCTCCGACCGCTGGTGAGGGCCGGGAGCCGCGGCGTGCCGGCGGCCCCCGGCGGCGCTCAGCGGATGGACACCGGCACCGTGGCCTGGGCGGTGCGGCCCAGGGAGTCGCGCGCCACGATGGTCAGCGCGTAGCTGCCAGCCACCGGCGAAGGCCAGCGGGCGGTCACCGTGGTGCCCTGTATCGAAAAGCCCATGCCCAGCGGGGCGCCGGTGATCGTCACGGACAGCCAGGAGGCGCCCGGCGCGGAGACCGTGATCGTGCCGGTGAGTGCCTGGCCGGCCGTGCCGGTCCAGGGCGCGGCGGCCACCGAGAGGCCGCCCGGGGGCGTACTGCTGCCGGCCGCCGCGATGCGCACGGAATAGGTGCCGCGGCCGGTCAGGCCGATCTTGGTGTCCGTGGCTGCCACGGTCACCGCGTAGGTGCCCTGGACGGGGCGCGCCCAGGTCACGGAGCCGTCCGCGCCGATCGCCATGCCGGACGGCGCGCCGCTCAGCGCGTAGCGCAGGGGGTTCACCGAGGTGGCGGCGCCGCTGAATGCCAGGGGCACGCCTTCGGTGCCGGAGATGCTGCCGCCCGGCACCGAAGGAGGCAGGGGCGCGGTGATGGTCACCGTGTAGGTGCCCTGGCCGCTCAGGCCCGTCTTGGTGTCGCGCGCCGTCACGGTCACCGCGTAGCTGCCCGCCACGGGTGCGGCCCAGGTGACCACGCCCGTGCCGGACACCGCCATGCCCGCAGGGGCTCCCGCCAGGCTGAGGCTGACCGCGTTGGCCGAGGCCACCGAGACGGTGAAGGACAGCGGCTGGCCGGCCAGCCCGCTCACCGCCGCGCTGCCCACCACCGGCGGCGGAGCCGCCACGGTGGATCCTGCCAGCCGGCCGAGCAGATCCGCAGCGCGTGGCGTGCCCAGTCCGGTGAGCTGGTCGTAGCCCGAGCGGGCCGTGCAGGTGGCGCAGGTGCCGT
>NZ_BAAJYT010000169.1:0-8494 GCF_057541515.1 Acidovorax sp. KNOB132 | reverse complement strand
CTCGACGGCGGCGTGCTCTTCCAGCCAGTCCGCGACTGGCAGGCCGGCCTCGTCGGCCACGCCCTGGTTCCAGAACTGCGAGGCGCACAGCACCTCCACGTCCAGGCCCTCCAGCGTGCTGCGCGCCAGCACCGCGCCGATGTAGGCGCTGCGCGCCCGCTCGACGATGCCCCAGACCAGCGTGGTCTCGGCGGCGCATTGCAGGCCGATCAGGAACGCCTCCTTGCGCGCGCCATCGGCGGATTTCTCCACCATCCAGGGCAGTTGCCCGGCCAGCCGTTCGTCCTGCAGCAGCACGTTCAGCAGGTCGCGCGCCGACGCGCTGGCCGACCGCGCCACGCTGGACGAGCGCCAGGCCGCCCATCGCTCCCTGCTGGACGCCACCCAGCGCGCGCTGGACCTGTCCGATGCGCGCTACTGGCTCGGGGCCGACAGCTTCCTCACGGTGCTGGACGCACAGCGCTCGCTGTACGCGGCGCAGCAGACGCAGATCACCCTGCTGCTGGCCGAGCAGACCAACCGGGTCACGCTGTACAAGGTGCTGGGGGGCGGCTGGGCCGCTGGCGGCGCGGGCGCGGCGGCGGACGATCCGGTTCTGCGCTGACGCGAGGTGCGACGGGTGCGCTCGGTGTACCCCAGCC
This sequence comes from Acidovorax sp. KNOB132, assembly GCF_057541515.1. Lineage (NCBI taxonomy): Bacteria > Pseudomonadati > Pseudomonadota > Betaproteobacteria > Burkholderiales > Comamonadaceae > Acidovorax > Acidovorax sp. KNOB132. Next base: position 7,853 of record NZ_BAAJYT010000169.1, on the reverse strand, counting down.
TGCCAACGAAGCAATGCATTGACGGCCGAAGGCGGGCTGCAGGCGGCAAGCCGATGCGGCGGGCAGGGCTGGACCGAGCCGAGCCTCTTGCCCCTACGCTGCGCGAATCCAGGGGCGAAGGTCCGAGCCCCCGCCCCGAAGCAGCCTGCATGCATTCAGTCATCGCCAGGCCTGCTGATGAACCCGCTCTAACGACCGTAGGCGCCGTATTCGAGATTTCCTGCAGGGAAAACGGTCGATGCCTCGAAATCAGCGGGGTTGTAATGCGGCCGAACCGGCGACTGGGCAGGACTACTCTCGTCTCGAGCAACCATCGCCCCAACGACTTCGGCACGGTGTTCGTTCACGATTCTGGTAAGTCGCTGCAATTTTCTGCTGACATCATCCGGTCCTACGGCACGTCCTGTTCCGACAAGGTACCTCTGGATTTTTGCACTCAGTCTCTCGCACGCTGCCACGGCGCTCTTCATGCCGCCATGGTCAGGGTACTGAATCGCATGCTCCAGCAAAAGCGCTACGGCTTCCTGCTGCCGTCGGAGAGTTCGAGCGGCGTTTCGCGTGGTTGTCTCTGTCGCGTGTAGTGGGGAGCGCGGCGCCATGGATCCCGCCGTACTGGTCCGTCCTCGGCCGGGGCCTGGGCCTGCATACGGCGAGCCATGTTGCAGCGGTGATCGGTTCCCTGGGGTTGCGATGGGGGTATTTGCCGCGGGGGTCTGGATCGGCGTGGAACGGCGCGACGTGCTGGATTGAATGCATCCCATAGGGGGGGGGTTCCTTTGAAAAGTTGAAAACCCCAGTGTTCCCAGAATTCCATTTGATGGAAAAAAGGATGCGAAGCATTGATTGGATGACCGAAGCAGCGATGGTGCGATGAGCACATCGCCTCGTGATGCATCTGCTGCGCACCACCCCAAGCACCAAGAGTGGGCGGCCCATTGAGAAGGCGGGCAGGACCGCCAGGGCTGGCGGCTGCCCGTTCCCAGGCCGGTTGCGCCGACGGATCGACAGGCCGGCTTCAGCCGGCCGGCACCAACTCGACGGCGGCGTGCTCTTCCAGCCAGTCCGCGACTGGCAGGCCGGCCTCGTCGGCCACGCCCTGATTCCAGAACTGCGAGGCGCACAGCACCTCCACGTCCAGGCCCTCCAGCGTGCTGCGCGCCAGCACCGCGCCGATGTAGGCGCTGCGCGCCCGCTCGACGATGCCCCAGACCAGCGTGGTCTCGGCGGCGCATTGCAGGCCGATCAGGAACGCCTCCTTGCGCGCGCCATCGGCGGATTTCTCCACCATCCAGGGCAGTTGCCCGGCCAGCCGTTCGTCCTGCAGCAGCACGTTCAGCAGGTCGCGCGCCGGCTCCGCCCCCAGCGGAACGACCACGAAACGCTCGGTTTCGAATTTCGGGGCCTGGGCGGGCAGCAGCTCGACGCTGGCTTTCATCTCTTGGTACGACATTGTTTTGAACCTCCGTGGGCACCGAGCCTAGGCGCGCGCCCGCGCGGGCCGGGCCAGGCGTCCGAAGGAAGGTGGCCGCAGCCGAAGGCCATCGGCCCGGGCGGCGCTCTCCTCGCCGCCTCGATACGCACCAACGGTGGCTAACCGGCGAGCGCCGGATAGTCCGTATAGCCCTGGGCCCCGGGCGTATAGAACGTGGCCGGCTCGGGCGCGTTCAGCGGCGCGCCCTGGCGCATCCGTTCGACCAGGTCCGGATTGGCGATGAATGCACGGCCGAAGGCGGTGAGGTCGGCCAGGCCGCCCTCCAGCGCGCGCTCCGCACCGGCCTTGTCCAGGCCGCCAGCCAGGATGAACGGGCCGTCGAACGCCGCCTTCAGGTCGGCCTTGAGCTGGGCGGGAACCGGTGGCGTTCCCATGGCCGAGTGGTCCAGCACGTGGACGTACAGGAGGCCGAGCGCGGACAGCGCCTTCACCAGGGCCAGGTACTGACCGTCCACGCCGTCGAAGGCGCCCGCGCTGTTGACCACTCCATGCGGCGACAGGCGGATGCCCACGCGTTCGGCGCCGATTTCCTTGGCGGTGGCCCGCGCCACTTCGAGCACCAGGCGGTTGCGCCCCTCGGCGGTTGCGCCGTAGCCATCCGTGCGGCGGTTGATGTTGGCATTCAGGAACTGCTCCAGGAGATACCCGTTGGCCGCGTGCAGCTCGATGCCGTCGAAACCGGCTTCGATGGCCAGGCGCGCGGCCGTGGCGTATTCGCCGATCACGGCCTGGATGTCGGCCTCGGTCATGGCGCGCGGTGGCGTGTGCGGCTGGCTGCCTTGCGAATCGGTGTACATCTCGCCGGGGCACGCCTCGGCGGACGCGCTGAGCACTTCGGCGCCGGCGGGCAGGTTGGCCTGGTGGGCCACGCGGCCCGTGTGCATCAGTTGCACGACGATCTTGCCGCCTTGGGCATGCACGGCGCTGGTCACCCGCTTCCAGCCTTGCACGTGGGCATCGTTGAACAGGCCGGGAATCCGGGCATAGCCCAGGCCGTTGGGCGACGGCGACGTGCCTTCCGTGACGATGAGGCCGGCCGTCGCGCGCTGCGCGTAGTAGGTCGCCATGAGCGGATTGGGCGTGTTGTGGTCCACCGCGCGGCTGCGGGTGAGCGGCGACATCACCACGCGGTTGGCCAGGGGGATGTTGCGCAAGGAAAAGGGTTCGAAAAGCATCGGGGCTGTCCTTGGAAAAAAGCAGGGCGAAAACGACGGAGGAAAAGGCCATCGGCGTGCGGAGAACCGCGTCCGATGGCGGTGGGGTCCATGGGCTGGCGTCAAACGACGTTGTAGCGAGGGGCCGGCGTTCCCACCTGGCTGCCGGCGAGCAGCGCGGCGCGGGCCGCCTCGTAGCGATCCCACAGGCCGGTGTCGGCAACGGACGGCCAGGTGACCGTTTCGCCCTGGTCCAGCCCGGCGAGCGCGGCGTCGACCAGGTGCTCGGTGGTCATCACGGTGTCTTGGTTGAGTGCCGCCAGCGGCACGCCCGACAGGTCCCAGAGTTCGGTGGCGGTCGATGCGGGCAGGACCAGTTGGACCTGCACCCCCGTGTCGGCCAGTTCCTGCTGCAGGCCTCGGGTGTATTGCAGGACGAAAGCCTTGGTGCCGCTGTAGACCGCGCTGACGGGCAGCGCATGGATGCCCAGCACGGAGGCGATGTTGACGATCACGCCCTGCTTCCTGGCGATGAAGGGGGGCAGCACCGCCTGGGTCAGCCGCGTCAGGGCGGTGATGTTGAGGTCGATCTGGGACACCGCGTCATCGGCAGACCGCTGGGCGGCGGGCCCCAGGCGGGCGATCCCGGCGTTGTTCACCAGCATGTGCAGGCCTTCGTGGGTGGACAGGAGGGCTTCGATGCGCGCCAGGTCCTCGGCCTTGCCGAGGTCCGCCGCCACCGGCTCGGCTTTCACGCCATGGGCCTCGGCGATCCGGGCGCTGAGGGCTTGCAGGCGGTCGGCACGCCGGGCCACCAGAATAAGATCGTATCCACGGGCAGCGAGGCGATCGGCATAGACCGCACCGATGCCGGAAGAAGCCCCGGTGATCAATGCGACTTTGCTGGAATGGGGACGGGTCATCGGGTGTTCTCCAATAAAATTGAGGGCTCAACCAAATAAGTTGAGGGCTCAAATGTAGAGCAGGACAGCGATGCATTTCGAATAGTGCAGCACTCAACCATTTGGAAAATATGGGAATTAGGAACCACCCTGTCGATGCGGCTGCGGATGCCGACTGCGCCTTGAATCAGGCGATCGCGGAGGTCACCGCCACGACCGGTGCGCAGGTCTGCACGAACACGTCGGTGCGCCTGGCGGCGCGCAGATTGGGGCAGCTGTACGACGACGCCCTCGCGCCCCTGAACATCAAGGCGACGCAGCTGGCGCTGATGGTCGAGATCGGCAAGTTCCAGAGTGCCGATGGGCAGGGGCCGACCCTGCAGGACCTGGCGAACCGGCTGGCCATTCAACTATCGGCGCTGACCCATGCCCTCAGGCCCCTGGTGCGCGACGGCATTGCCGAGTTGCGGCAGGACGCCCAGGACCGGCGCACCAAGCACGCCGTGCTGACCGCGCGCGGCAAGCAACTGCTGGCGCAGGCGATCGGGCGCTGGGCCGTCGCCAACGAGCGGGTCGAGGCCGTCCTGGGCCCGGCCTCGGCCGCGAGCCTGCGGGCGCTGGCCGACCAGGTGGCGTCGGATGCGTTCATGGTGGCCTATCAGGCAGAGAACCCGGCGCGGGTGCCCCTGCCTTCCCGGAGCGCGCCGCCAGCGAAAGAGGACTGACCCACGCACCGGCCTGGGCGCCATGCACCAAGGCGGGTCGCCCCCGCCCTGCCCTCGCCTCCGTGCAGGCCACGCCACGCGGCCATTCGCTACTAAATAAATAGCACGATGCCCCAGTGGAATATGCGCCGGGGCCCGATTTCCCTTCAAGACTGTTGATCCCACCCGCACCTGGCACGCGCATTGCAACAGCGTCCCCGTGACCAATGCCGGTCACATGGCTGGCCCCTTCCAATGGCGGAAACGGGGCGGTCAGGACGAAGGCGTCCCCACAGGCAGTGCAGGCTTCAACCGCCCGCGCCCTGTGCGGACGCCTTTTTTGTTTTTTGGTTTCGGCTTCGTCTGCCGGCAGGCGCTGTTCATCCATTTTTGCAGCGCCGCGGCGGGCACCCATGGGGGTCACGATGAAAAAATCCAGGCTGGTGATGGTGGGCAATGGCATGGCCGGGGTGCGCACGCTCGAAGAGCTGCTCAAGATCGCTCCGGACCTCTACGACATCACGGTGTTCGGCGCCGAGCCGCACCCCAACTACAACCGCATCCTGCTGTCGCCCGTGCTGGCGGGCGAGCAGACCATCGACGAGATCATCCTCAACGACTGGTCCTGGTACGAGGAGCACGGCATCCACCTGCACACGGGCTTCACGGTGCACGAAGTGGACCGCGTGCGCCGCGTGGTGCACGCCACCAACGCGGCGGGCGAGGCCATCAGCGCCGAGTACGACCGGCTCATCCTCGCCACCGGCTCCAACCCGTTCATCCTGCCGATTCCGGGCAAGGACTTGCAAGGCGTGCTGGCCTACCGCGACATCGCCGACACGCAGGCCATGATCGACGCCGCCGCCACGTACCAGCATGCGGTCGTGATCGGCGGCGGGCTGCTGGGCCTGGAGGCCGCCAACGGCCTCATGAAGCGCGGCATGCAGGTGAGCGTGGTGCACGTGGGCGACTGGCTGATGGAGCGCCAGCTCGACGACGTGGCCGGCAAGATGCTGCAAAAGTCCCTGGCCGAGCGCGGCATGCAGTTTTTGATGAAGGCGCAGACGCAGGAGCTGGTGGGCGGGCCGGACGGCCGCGTGACGGCGGTGAAGTTCAAGGACGGCACCGAGGTGCCCGCCGACCTGGTGGTGATGGCCGTGGGCATTCGCCCGAACACGCAGCTGGCCGAGAAGATGCGCCTGCACGTCCACCGCGGCATCGTGGTGAGCGACACGCTGCAGACCACCACCGACGCGCGCATCTACGCCGTGGGCGAATGCGCCGCGCACCGGGGCATCGCCTACGGGCTGGTGGCGCCGCTGTTCGAGCAGGGCAAGGTGCTGGCCAACCACCTGGCGGAGTTCGGCATCGGGCGCTACCAGGGCTCGCTCACCTCCACCAAGCTCAAGGTGACGGGCATCGACCTGTTCAGCGCGGGCGATTTCCAGGGCGGTGAAGGCACCGAGGAGATCGTGATGAGCGACCCCTTCGGCGGCGTGTACAAAAAAACTCGTCATCAAGGACGACAAGCTCGTGGGCGCGTGCCTCTACGGCGACACGGTGGACGGCAGCTGGTACTTCAAGCTGCTGCGCGACGGCCGCACGGTGGGCGACATCCGCGACAAGCTGATGTTCGGCGAGAGCAACATCGGCGACGCGGGCCACCAGGGCCACAGCAAGGCCGCCGCCATGGCCGACACCGACGAGGTGTGCGGCTGCAACGGCGTGACCAAGGGCGCCATCTGCAAAGCCATCAAGGACAAGGGCCTGTTCACGCTGGACGACGTGAAAAAGCACACCAAGGCCAGCGCCAGCTGCGGCTCGTGCACGGGCCTGGTGGAGCAGATCATCATGTTCACGGCCGGCGGCGACTACTCCGCCACGCCCAAGACCAAGGCCGTGTGCGGCTGCACCGACCACGGCCACCAAGCGGTGCGCGATGCGATCCGCGCCAACAAGCTGCTGTCCATCGGCGACGTGTTCGCCTTCCTGGAATGGAAGACGCCCAACGGCTGCGCCACCTGCCGCCCGGCCGTCAACTACTACCTCATCAGCACCTGGCCGAAAGAGGCCAAGGACGACCCGCAAAGCCGCGCCATCAACGAGCGCAGCCACGCCAACATCCAGAAGGACGGCACGTACAGCGTGATCCCGCGCATGTGGGGCGGCGAGACCACGGCCAGCGAACTGCGCCGCATCGCCGACGTGGTGGACAAATACCAGATCCCCACCGTGAAGGTGACCGGCGGCCAGCGCATCGACCTGCTGGGCGTGAAGAAGGAAGACCTGCAGGCCGTGTGGAAGGACATCGGCATGCCCAGCGGCCACGCCTACGCCAAGGCCCTGCGCACCGTGAAGACCTGCGTGGGCAGCGAGTGGTGCCGCATGGGCACGCAGGACAGCACACAGATGGGCAAGGACCTGGAGCGCGCGATGTGGCGCATGTACGCCCCGCACAAGGTCAAGTTCGCCGTGAGCGGCTGCCCGCGCAACTGCGCCGAGAGCGGCATCAAGGACGTGGGCATCATCGGCGTGGACAGCGGCTGGGAGATGTACATCGCCGGCAACGGCGGCATCAAGACCGAGGTGGCGCACTTCTTCACCAAGCTCAAGACCGCGGCCGAGGTGCTGGAGTACACCGGGGCTTTTTGCGAGCTGTACCGCCAGGAAGGTTGGTACCTGGAGCGCACGGTGCACTACGTGAACCGCGTGGGCCTCGACCATGTGAAGAAGCGCATCCTCGAAGACCACGAAGGCCGCAAGGCGCTGTGGGAGCAGCTGCAGTTCGCGCTGGATGGCGAGCCCGACCCGTGGTTCGACTTCCAGGAAGCGCGCGTGGACACGCGGCAGTTCGCCGCCATCGCGCCGTGAGCCCCGGCCCAGCCATTGCCACCACCCCTTTCATTCATTCATCCCCCCGATTCGCAAGGAGCCGCCATGAGCGACTGGAAATACATCTGCCGTGTGGACGACATTCCCGTGCTGGGCTCGCGCCGCGTGGCGCGGCCGCAGGGCCTGGACGTGGCGGTGTTCCGCAACGGTGCGGACGAGGTGTTCGCGCTGCTGGACCGGTGTCCGCACAAGGGGGGGCCTCTGTCGCAGGGGATCGTGTTCGGGACGAGCGTGGCGTGTCCGCTGCACAACTGGACGATCGGGTTGTGCGATGGGCAGGCTTCGGCGCCGGACGAGGGGTGTACGCCGAAGTTTGCGGTGAAGGTGGAGGGGGGGGAGGTGTTTTTGGATGCTGTTGAGTTGGCGGGGCATGCGGTGGAATTGGTTAGGCCTGTAGCGGGGCCTATCAGGCGTTTAGTTGCTGGTTCGGGGGCTTGAGGTTGTGGGTGTGGCTTGTTTTGGCGCTGGTAGTGGCTTTTCTTTCCGGGGCCGGGGTGTGCGCCCGGCGGCGCACTCACTTTCTTTGCCTTCGCCAAAAGAAAGTAAGCAAGGAAAGGCGACCCTGCTGGCCGCGTCCCTGCGCTTCGCTCCGGGCACCTGCGGTGCTCGTGCGCGGGTGCGCCGTGGAATCGCTTCGCGCTGCGCGCTGCGCTCGGACAGCCACGGCGAGTCAGTTCACGAAGCAGGTGTGTCCTTCGGCACACCTCGC
>NZ_BAAJYT010000168.1:0-8538 GCF_057541515.1 Acidovorax sp. KNOB132 | reverse complement strand
TCCGGCGCGCGATGCGGGGGCGCCAGCAGCGACCGTGCCTGCCGAGCCGATGCCCACGCAGACCACCGGCGCCCCCGTTGCCGAGCCGGAACCATCCGTCGCAGCCCTGCCGGTGCCTGCGCCCGATTCCACGCCCGCGTGGGAAGACGCCGGCACGCCGGTGCAGCCCCCTCCCGGTGAGCCCCAGCCGGCAGCCTCGCCGGTGCGGCTACCCGTCCATTCGCCCGATGATTTCCGCCGCGCGGCCTCTCCAGCCCCTGTGCCAGCGCAACGACCAGTGGCGTCGGCGCCGTCGGCGCCCGAATACATGGCGATCCCCGTGCGCACCGCTCCCGAGCCGGGCGCGCGCCTGCAGCCGCTCGCGCCGACGGGCTCCCTTCCCGCATCCGCCCGCTACACGGCCACGGAAGAGGGCGATGTCTGGCACGCCACCGTGCAGCAACTCGTGGCTGCCGAGGCCATTGCGGCGCTGGTGCGGGAATTGGCCCTGCAGTCCCAATTGGTGGCACGTGACGCCGGACACTGGCTGCTGCGCGTGGAGCGCGAATCGCTCAACCAGCCCGTGGCGCGCGAGCGCCTGCGGGCGGCGCTGGAGGCCGCGGGCCATGCGACCCAGATCAGCGTCGAACTGGGCGTGGTCATCGACAGCCCGGCCCGGCGCAATGCGGCCGCCGCGGCAGAGCGCCAGCGCGTGGCCGAGGAGATCGTGCACAACGACCCGTACGTGCAGACGCTGGTGCGGGACTTCGGCGCCAAGATCGTGCCGGGCAGCATCAAGCCGGCATGACGGCAGGCGTTGCCATCCTCCAGACGATTCGCTGATTCATTCATTCCATTCAAGCCTCCCCTTCATTCCCATCAGAAAAGGAAAATTCACATGTTCAACAAGGGACAACTCGCCGGCCTCATGAAGCAGGCCCAGGCCATGCAGGACAACCTGAAGAAGGCCCAGGACGAACTCGGCAACATCGAAGTGGAAGGCGAATCCGGCGCGGGCCTGGTGAAGGTGCTCATGACCTGCAAGCACGACGTCAAGCGCGTGACCATCGACCCCAGCCTGCTGGCCGATGACAAGGACATGCTCGAAGACCTGGTGGCGGCCGCCTTCAATGCGGCGGTGCGCAAGGCAGAAGAAACCTCGCAGGAAAAGATGGGCAAGCTGACCGCTGGCATGCCAGGGCTGCCTCCCGGGATGAAATTCCCTTTCTGATCCAGGTGGCGGCCGCCGGGCGCGCCGCACCCTTTCATTGCCTTTCGCGGGCATGTCTCTTTGATTCTTGAACGGCGCCTTGCATGTCCGACACCAATTCCCTCGATGCCCTGGTCCAGGCGCTGCGCCGCCTGCCGGGCGTGGGCGTGAAGTCGGCACAGCGCATGGCCTTCCATCTGCTGCAGCACGACCGCGAAGGCGCCGAGGTGCTGTCGCGGGCGCTCCATGAAGCGACAGTGTCGGTGCACCACTGCGAACGCTGCCACACCTTCACCGAAGCCGCGGTGTGCGACACCTGCCTGGACCCGGAACGCGATGCCAGCCGGCTGGCCGTGGTGGAAACCCCGGCCGATCAGGCCGCGCTGGAGCGCACGGCGGCGTTTCGCGGGCTGTACTTCGTGCTCATGGGGCGGCTGTCGCCACTGGACGGAGTGGGGCCGAAGGACATCGGGCTGCAAAAGCTCATGGAGCGGGCCACCGATGGCGTGGTGCAGGAGGTGATTCTGGCCACCAATTTCACGGCCGAGGGCGAGGCCACGGCCTATGTCATCAGCGAGGCACTCAAGAGCCGGGGGCTGCACGTCACCCGGCTGGCCCGCGGTGTTCCGGTGGGCAGCGAACTGGAATACGTGGACCTGGGCACCATCGCGCATGCGCTGGTCGATCGCCGCTGACACTATAAAATTGATAGCTGCCAGCGCAATGTTCAATGGCGCTGGAGCACGAAAAGGCTTGAACCATGAATTCCCTGCATGTGGCGCATTTCACCGTCGCCTACTGGTGCGTGCTGCTGATGGCGCTGCTGCCCACGGGGTGCGCCCTGATCGCCAAGCGCGGCAGCTTCCAGGTGTCGGACAACCGCGATCCGCGTGGATGGGCCTCCCGGCAGACCGACTGGCGCGCCCGTGCCCTGGCCGCACAGTCCAACACCTTCGAAGCGCTGCCGTTCTTCATCGGTGCGGTGGTGATCGCGCACCAACTGGGGGCCGGGCAGACGCTGCTCGATATCCTGGCGTTCCTCTTCGTGATGCTGCGCGTCTTCTACGTGATGATGTACGTGTCTGACCTGCCCACCGCCCGCAGTGCCGTGTGGCTCGGGGCGCTGGTGGTCAACATCGCCATTCTCTTCATCGGCTACCGCTGAGGCGGCGCCGCGGTGGTACCGCGGCAATCCACCGCCTGGATCGCCCTGGCATCCATCCATTAACCCGACTTTCCGTGCCTGTCCCTCAGGGATTGCCCTGACGGGGCGGCTGCGCGCAGGTGGCACGATTGCTGCACTGCAGCATTTTCTTGAATTCGCTTTTCCCCATGGATTTTCCTCGCATCCGCCGCCGCCACTTCGGTACGTTGTCCGCCCTCTCGATGGCGGCCTGGGCGGGCGCGGATGCCTTGGCGGTGCCGTCGCCGTTCAAGGCTGGGACCGGTCCGCTGCGGGTGGCGGTCGGAGGCTCGGGGCTGCTGTACCACCTGCCGCTGACCATCGCTCAGGAGCTGGGCTTCTTTCGGGCCGAGGGTCTGCACGTGGTGGTTCAGGACTACCCGGGCGGCGCCCTGGCCTTGCAGGCGTTGCAGGACGGCGAGGCCGATGTGTGCTCGGGCGCGTACGACCACGTGCTGCGTCAGCAACTGCAGGGCCGCAGCTACTGCGCCATCGTGCTGCAGGGGCGGGCGCCGCAACTGGCCCTGGCGGCATCGACACGGGCATGGCCCGTCAAGAGCGTGAGCCGCTTCAAGGGCATGCGCGTGGGCGTGTCGGCCCTGGGGTCTTCCACCCACCATGTGGCGCAGTTGATGCTGTCGCGGGATGGCGCGCCGCTGGACGAGGTGTCCTTTGTCGGCGTGGGCTCCGCCCTGGGGGCGGTGGCCGCGCTGCGACAGGGGCGGGTGCATGCGCTGTGCCATGCCGATCCGATCGTCAGCGCGCTGGAGCAGCGCGCCGAGGTGCGGGTGCTGTGCGACACGCGCTCGCTCAAAGGGTCACAGGAGCTGTTCGGCGGCACCATGCCGGCCGCCAGCCTCTATGCGCCGCAGTCGTTTGTGCAAAAGCAGCCGGCCCGCTCGCAGGCCCTGGCCAATGCCATGGTCCATGCCCTCAAATGGCTGCAGACAGCCAGCCCGGCCGACTTGGTGCGCGCCGTGCCGTCCGGGTACCTGCTGGGCGAGCGGGGGGCTTATCTGGCGGCATTCCACAAGGTGCGGGACACCTTCTCGCCCGACGGCCTCATGCCCGATGACGGCCCGGCCAACGCGGCGCGGGTGGTGGCCCGCCTGCGATCCGAACTGGCGCCGCTCAAGATCGATCTGGGGCGCACATTCACGAACGAATTCGCGCGCAAGGCCAAGCAGAAGTTCAATGCCTGAGGGGCAGGTCCCTGCGGTGCCTGCTTGCGCCGGCCGGCACTTTGGCTGAACTGTCCGACACACGGCGGCAAGGGCGTGGCGATAGAGTCGAGGGCGCGCCGGCGTCGGTCTCACCGCGGCGCTGCAACGCAACGGTTGCGCTCCTTCATTCCATCACTCCAACAAGGATCTTTCCATGTCGCTGAACCTCAGTATCGGCCCCCTCGTTTCCCTGATCGCAGGCATCCTGATCCTGGTCATGCCCCGCCTGCTCAACTACATCGTGGCCCTGTACCTCATCGTGATGGGCGTGCTGGGCTTGGTCGGCATGCACAACCTGCGCCTCTGAAGCGCAAGCTTGCCGGGCCGCCCCGCACACGCGCTGGACGGCCAGCCTCTTCAGGGCGATGCCTTGATTCGGCCTGGCTGCCGCTCAGCGCTTCTTGCGCGAGGGCGTTCCACCCTTGCGGGTGGGGGCCGCAGGGGCCTTGGCGCCTCGCGTGGAGGTCTGCTTGATCGCCGGGCGCGCGGACGAGGTGGCGGCCAGCTTCACCGGCAGGTACATCACGACCTGCTGGCCGGCCTTGAAGGCGGCGTTGGCCTTGACGTCGTTCCATTCGGCCACATTGGCGGCGCTCACCTTGTAGCGGTTGGCGATGCTGGCGACCGAGTCGCGCTTGCCAGCGCGCACCGTGGTGCGGCGCGTGACGATTTCCGGCGTGAAAGCAACCTGCCCGTTGTCTGCCACCTGGCTGGACACGTCCTGGCGCGTGGTCGTGGCACGGGGCACCATCAGGGCCGAACCCGCCTTGATCATCATGCGCGGCGGAATGCGGTTCACGTTGCGCAGGTCGTTCTCGCTCATGCCGACGCGTTGGGCAGCGGTTGCCACCGTCATGGTGGTGGGCACGCTCCACACCGTCCAGCTGGCGTACTGGCCTTCGCGGTGGGCTTCCAGGTTCTTGAGGAACACCTTGGCGTTGTCCCAGGGCAGCAGGATCTGCGGCATGCCCGCGGCCAGGATCACGGGGCGGTGCAGCGAGGGGTTGAGTGCGCGGAAGTCCTCTTCGCGCACCCCGGCCAGGCTGGCCACCAGCGAGACATCGATATCGTGCGTGATGTCCACCGTCTGGAAGTAGGGGTGGTTTTCGATCAGCGGCAGTTCGGTGCGAAACGCCTGCGGGTTGGCGACGATGTTCTTCACCGCCTGCAGCTTGGGCACGTACATGCGGGTTTCGGCCGGCATGGTGAGTTCGGTGTAGCTGGTGCCCAGGCCCAGCTTCTGGTTGCGGGCGATGGCCCGGCTCACGCTGCCTTCGCCCCAGTTGTAGGCGGCCAATGCCAGGTGCCAGTCGCCGAACATGCCATACAGGCGCTGCAGGTAATCGAGTGCGGCGCGCGTGGAGGCCAGCACGTCGCGGCGGTCGTCGCGGAAGGCGTTCTGCTTGAGCTGGTAGTCGCTGCCGGTGGCCGGCATGAACTGCCACATGCCGGCGGCCTTGGCGCTGGAGACGGCCTGCGGATTGAAGGCGCTCTCGATGTAGGGCAGCAGGGCCAGTTCGGTGGGCATGCCCCGCAGCTCGAGCTCTTCGACGATGTGGAACAGGTATTTGCTCGAGCGCTCGGTCATGCGCTGCATGTAGTCGGGGCGCGTGGCATACCACTGCTCGCGGTCGCGCACGAGGTCCTGGTCCAGGTCGGGCATGGCGAAACCGCGGCGGATGCGGTCCCACAGGTCGGAGGGCGCGTAGAGCGATGCCACCTCGCCGTTGCTGGCCTGCACGGCCGAGATCGGCTGCAGCGGCCCGGAGGGGATCAGGGGCGTGTGGGAGGACGAAGACGAGGTGTCGGTGGTGGCCGGCGAAGAACCGTCCTTGCTCGCGGTGCTTCCGGGCGGGGTGCCTTGCGTGGCGCAGCCGGTGAGCCAGACCACGCTTGCCAGGCCCAGGATGTGCAAAATTTTCATTGAAACTCGTTTTTCCATTGGCGCAGCGCCGCGAGAACGGCCACTGCATCTTGGGGATCGACCTGCGCATCGAAGGCCCGGGCGGCCTGGGCCACCGTGGGTTGCCGCGTGCGCAGGAAAGGGTTGATGTCGCGCTCGGTGGCCAGGCGCGAGGGCAGCGTGGGCCGGCCCTGCTGCCGCAGCGCCTCGCAGTCGCGGGTGTACTGCCGCAACGCCCCGTTGCCGGGCTCCACCGCCCGGGCGAACTTCAGGTTGGACAGCGTGTACTCGTGTGCGCAGCACACACGGGTGTCGCCTGGCAGCGCGGCCAGGGTGTCGAGCGACGCCTGCATCTGCGCGGGCGTGCCTTCGAACAGCCGGCCGCAGCCGCCGGAAAAGAGGGTGTCCCCGCAGAACAGCACGGGGGTACCGTTCACATCGGGGGCGTAATAGGCGATGTGCCCCGCCGTGTGGCCGGGCACGTCGAAGACCTGAAAGCGCAGGCCCAGCACCTCGGCCGTGTCGCCCTGCACCAGGCGGGCGATGGGCTCGGACACGGTTTCGTGTGCGGGGCCGAAGACGCGGGCGCCAGTGGCCTCGCGCAGCGCCGGCACGCCGCCGACATGATCGGCGTGGTGGTGCGTGACTAGAATCGCCTGCAATGGCAGGTCCAGGGTTTGCAATGCCTGCAACACCGGGCCCGCTTCTCCCGGATCGACCACGACCGCAGCCTGCGCGTCGTGCAGCATCCAGATGTAGTTGTCGGTAAAGGCGGGCAGCGGCAGCAAGTTCATGAGCGATGAAATTATAGGTTTGCACCACTGGTTCGACTCTTCCCCCGGCCGATACCTGCTGGCGTGGGAGCAGGAACGCTATGACGAGCTGGTGGCCGACATCTTCGGCTACCACGCCCTGCAGCTCGGAATGCCGGGTTTGCAGGGGCTGCGCGCCAACCGCATGCCCCACCGCTGGCTGGCGCTGGGCGCCGAAGAAACCCTGCTGTGGACCGACGAGGCGGCCGGCTGGCACGCGGCCGGGGCCCTGGGGGGCGGAGAACCGGGCGAGCCCGCCCTGCTGGCCGATCCGGTGGCCCTGCCTTTCTCGGAGAACAGCCTCGATCTGGTGCTGCTGCCGCACGCGCTGGAACTCAGCATCGACCCCCATGCCGCGCTGCGCGAGGTGCAGCGCGTGCTGGTGCCCGAGGGGCGGGTGGTCATCAGCGGGCTGAACCCCGTGAGCCTGTGGGGCCTGCGCCAGCGCCGGGCGCGGCTGTACCAGCGCCTGGGTGCGGGCGGGCGGCTGTACCTGCCCGACGTGGGCGAGTTCATCGGCCACTGGCGGCTGCGCGACTGGCTGCGGCTGCTCAATTTCGAGGTCGAATCGGTCAGCTTCGGCTGCTACCGGCCGGCGGTGCGCAGCGCACCCTGGCTGGAGCGTTTCGACTGGATGGACGGACTGGGGGCCCGCTGGTGGCCGATACTCGGGGCCGCCTATGTGGTGGTGGCGGTCAAGCGCGTGCACGGCGTGCGGCTGCTGGGCGCGCCCTGGCGCCGCGCGCCCAAGGGCGCTGCGGCGCCGGTGCCGGTGGCCAATCGCGGCACGGTCCGCGATGGCGGGCCGGCCTTTCATGTGGATGGACGGGAGTAACGTTTTTGAATCAGGTTGTGATCTATACCGACGGGGCTTGCAAAGGCAATCCGGGCCCTGGCGGCTGGGGGGTGGTGCTGCGTTCGGGCGCGCTGGAAAAGGAATTGTTCGGGGGGGAGCTGGGCACGACGAACAACCGCATGGAGCTGCTCGCGGTGATCGAGGCCCTGGGCGCGCTCAAGCGGCCGTGCGAGGTGACGCTGTTCCTGGACAGCCAGTACGTGCGCAAGGGCATCACCGAATGGATCCAGGGCTGGAAGAAAAAGGGCTGGCGCACGGCCGCTGGCCAGCCGGTCAAGAACGTGGAGCTGTGGAAGCGGCTGGACGATCTGGTGGCCCAGGGCGGCCATGTGATCGATTGGCGCTGGGTGAAGGGCCATGCGGGCGACCCGGGCAACGAGCGTGCCGATGCCCTGGCCAACAAAGGGGTGGACAAGGCGCTCGGGCGCGGCTGAGGCCGCCGTCGAGGCCCGCGTCCGAAAAGCCTGCGTCCGTCAGGCCCCGGGCGCGATCGCCTGCAGGCCCGCCTGCAGCGGCTCCGGTCCCTGGGGCCGCACCACGCGGTCCACCTCCCTGCCGTCGCGCAGGAAGACGAGGGTCGGCCAGAGCTTCACGCCGAAGCTGCGGCCCAGTCGCTGGCCGGGTCCGTCCTCGACCTTGACGTGGGCCACATCGTCCCGGCCCTCCAGCGCGGCCTGGATGAGCGGCTGCGCCCCCTGGCAGTGGCCGCACCAGGGCGTTCCGAACTCCAGCACCGTGGCACCGGCCAGGCGGTCCACATCTTCGCGGGCGGGGGGCTGTTCGAGGTGGCGGGCGCAATAGGTCATGGCGATGGGGTCCTTGTCATGTGGTTGTGGGCAGGGCCTGGGTTGGCGGGGGAACCTGTCTTTCAGCATAGGCCTGTGCCCGCAGGCACCGCGTCCGGCGCATGCGCCGCCAGGCTGTGGGACCGGACTGGCAGGCGGTTCACAGCGCGCCATCGAACATCATCACGTCCACGGTCTCCCCTGCGGCCACCGGCCCCCGGGGCGCGTGCAGCACGATGAGGCCGTTGGCCTGCACCATCGAATGGAGCACCCCCGAGCCCTGGTGGCCGGTGGTGCGCACCTGCAGCGATCCATCCGGCGCGGTGCTGACGATGCCGCGCTGGTATTCGGTGCGGCCAGCCTTCTTGCGCAGGGGCTCGGTGCTGACCGCACGCAGCAGCGGCGGGGCTGCGCGGGTGCAGCCCATGGCGCGCAGCAGCGCAGGCCGCACGAACGCCAGGAAGGCCACCATCACAGCGACGGGATTGCCGGGCAGGCCGAACCAGAGGGTCCTGCTGGTTGAAATTGATTTGCTATTATTTTCATAGCTGTATGCCCTAGTATTGATTGCGCTGGAGGCCATTTCG
>NZ_BAAJYT010000167.1:0-8546 GCF_057541515.1 Acidovorax sp. KNOB132 | reverse complement strand
TCGCTCACGCGCTGCACGCTGCTCACGATCTCTTCCATGGTCGTGCCCGCGTCCTGCACCAGCGCGAGCCCGCTTCCACCTTCTCGACCGAGTTGCCGATGAGCGCCTTGATTTCCTTGGCCGCTTCGGCCGAGCGACCGGCCAGGCTGCGCACCTCGCTCGCCACCACGGCAAAGCCGCGGCCCTGTTCGCCGGCGCGGGCGGCTTCCACCGCAGCGCTCAGCGCCAGGATGTTGGTCTGGAAGGCAATGCCATCGATCACACCGATGATGTCCTCGATCCTGCGGCTGCTTTGCTGGATCTCCTCCATGGTGGCCACCACCTGCGCCACCACCTCGCCGCCGCGCCGCGCCACGCCCGAAGCGCCCTCGGCCAGACCGCTGGCCTCGCGCGCGCTGCCGGCGCTTTGCTGCAGGGTGCTGGAGAACTGCTCCATGGTCGCGGCCGTCTGCTGCAGATTGCTGGACGTCTGCTCGGTGCGCGCGGACAGATCCTGGTTGCCCGCGGCGATCTCCGCGCTGGCGATGGCGATGCTGTCGGTGCTGCGGCGCACCTGCTGCACCACGCGACCCAGCGAATCGCCCATGGTCTGCAGCGAGCGCAGCAGGTCGCCCAGCTCGTCGCCCCGCACCGAGGCCTGGGTGCCACTCAGGTCACCGCCCGCGATGCGCGCGGCCAGCGCGTTGGCCTCGGCCAGCGGCTGCTGGATGCTGCGGATCAAAAAATAAGCCCCCGCCACCATGCCCGCCACCAGCAGCGCCACGGCCAGGGCGCCCATGCGCACGGTCACGAGCCGCTCCGCGGCCACGGCCTGCTGCCCGGCCTGGGCATTGCGCTGCTGCAGCTGCACGAAGTCGCGCAGCGTCTGCAGATAGGCGGACACGGCCGGGTTGTAGCTTTGCTTGACCAGCGTGGTGGCTTCGGCCTGCTGTCCCCCGGCCTTCAGCTGGCGGGCCCGCGTGCGCAGGTCGATCGTGACCTTGCGCGCGTTGGCGATGGTGGCCATCTGCGCCTTGTCGGCCTCTGACAGCGGCAAGGCCTCCAGCGATTTCTGCACCTCGGTGATCTGCGCGGACGTGGCCGCGATCAGGTCCTTGAACTCCGCCTCCACCGCCGGATCGCTGCTCACGATGACGGCCTGCGTGCGCGCGGCGTTGGTCTCGGTGAGCCCGGCCCAGCGCAGGGCCGCTTCCACCCGCATGGCCATGTCGGCCGTGACCTGCGCGGAGCGGGCCTGCGTGGCGGCCGAGCGGTAGGCCGAAGTGCCGACCACGGCGGCCAGCGCGATCACGATCGCGGCGACAGCCCCCCAGAGCTTGTGGGAAATGCGCAGATTCTTCATGGCCGATCTCCGTTGGCTCCAACAACCCAGGAAAGAGGTCTCCATGGTGCGCATGGTTGGGTGGCCTTGTGCAGGGCACAAACCCTTGGGCGCGGGCCCGCGCGCCTGCGCAGCCCCAGCCCCAGCGCCCGTCGCCGCGGGCCGCTGGGCGGCTGCGCGGCGACCGGGGGGTTATTCGACCCGGAACACCGCCGACGGCTTGAAGCCCAGATCGGCGGCCTTGCCCTTGCGCCCGCGCGGCGAGCGGGCGTTGTTCAGCGAACGGATCTCCAGCGTCTCCTCGCGCTCCTTGCCGCCGCGCCCCAGGCCTTCCAGGCGGATGCTGCGCGTGTACGCCACTGCGCCCGCCAGTGTGTCCTTCGGCTCCAGGTCGATCAGCATCAGGCCCCGGCCGCCGTTGGCCATGGTCTTGAGCTCGCCGATCTCGAAGGTCAGGATGCGTCCGCCCGCCGATGCGCAGGCCACGTGCGTGGCCGGCGCCAGCAGTTGCGCGCCACTGGTGCCCCAGGCGTGGGACGGGCGGCATACGGTCTCGCCCTCGCCCAGCGAGAGGAAGACCTTGCCGCCCCGCTGGCGCGCCGTCATGTTCTCGACCGAGGCGAGGAAGCCGTAGCCGCCCGAGCCCGCCAGCAGCAGCGTGGCGACCGCCGGCCCGGCGAAATAATGCAGCAGCTGCGTGCCCGACTCCAGCTCGATGAGCGTGGTGACCGGCTGGCCATCGCCGCGCGCGCCGGGCAGCAGCGACACCGCCACCGAGTACACCCGGCCGTTGCTGCCGAAGGCCAGCAGCGTGTCGACCGTGCGGCATTCGAAGGTGGCATACAGGCCGTCGCCCGCCTTGAAGGCGAAGCTGCCCGGCTCGTGCCCATGGCCGCTGCGCGCGCGCACCCAGCCCTTTTGCGAGACGACCACGGTCACGGGCTCGTCCACCACGCGCACCTCCGCGATGGCCTTCTTCTCGGCCTGGATGAGCGTGCGGCGCGCATCGGCGAAGGTCTTGGCGTCGGCCTCGATCTCCCGGATCATCAGGCGCCGCAGCGAACCGGGGTTGCCCAGGATGTCCTCCAGCTTGCCCTGCTCGGCGCGCAGCTCCTTCAGCTCCTGCTCGATCTTGATGGCCTCCAGCCGCGCCAGCTGGCGCAGGCGGATTTCCAGGATGTCCTCGGCCTGCCGGTCCGACAGCGCGAAGCGCGCGATCAGCGCCGCCTTGGGCTCGTCGCTGGCGCGGATGATGGCGATCACCTCGTCGATGTTGAGCAGCACGATCTGCCGCCCTTCGAGGATGTGGATGCGGTCCAGCACCTTGCCCAGGCGGTGCTGCGAGCGCCGCACGATGGTGCCCTGGCGAAAGGCGATCCATTCCTCCAGCATCTTGCGCAGCGACTTCTGCACTGGCTTGCCATCCAGCCCCACCATGGTCAGGTTGATGGGCGAGGAGGTCTCCAGGCTGGTGTGCGCCAGCAGCGTGGTGATCAGTTCCTGCTGCGGCACCTTGCCGGTCTTGGGCTCGAACACCAGGCGCACCGGCGCGTCCTTGCTGGACTCGTCGCGCACGGCATCGAGCACAGCCAGCACGCTGCCCTTGAGCTGCACCTGGTCCTGCGACAGGGCCTTCTTGCCGGCCTTGACCTTGGGGTTGGTGATTTCCTCGATCTCCTCCAGCACCTTCTGCGTGCTGACGCCGGGCGGCAGCTCGGTCACGATGAGCTGCCACTGGCCGCGCGCGAGGTCTTCGATCTTCCAGCGCGCGCGCACCTTGAGGCTGCCGCGCCCCGTGCGGTAGGCGTCGGCGATGTCGCCCGCCGTGCTGATGATCTGGCCGCCGCCGGGGTAGTCCGGCCCGGGCACGATGGCCATCAGCTCCGCCTCGGACAGCTGCGGCGCCTTGATGAGCGCCACGCAGGCATCGGCGATCTCGCGCAGGTTGTGGCTGGGGATTTCGGTCGCCAAGCCCACCGCGATGCCGCTGGCGCCGTTGAGCAGCGCGAACGGCAGGCGCGCGGGCAGCTGGCGCGGCTCCTGCGTGCTGCCGTCGTAGTTGGGCATGAAATCAACCGTGCCCTCGTCGATCTCGTCGAGCAGCAGGCTGGTGATGCGCGACAGCCGCGCCTCGGTGTAGCGCATGGCCGCGGCGCCATCGCCGTCGCGGCTGCCGAAGTTGCCCTGGCCATCGATCAGCGGGTAGCGCTGGTTGAAGTCCTGCGCCAGGCGCACCAGCGCGTCGTAGGCCGACTGGTCGCCGTGGGGGTGGAAACGGCCCAGCACGTCGCCCACCACGCGGGCGCTCTTGACCGGCTTGGCCGCCACGTTGCGGGTCGGGCCCGAATACCCCAGGCCCATGCGGTCCATGGAGTAGAGGATGCGGCGCTGCACGGGCTTGAGGCCGTCGCACACGTCGGGCAGCGCGCGGCCCTTGACCACGGACAGGGCGTACTCCAGGTAGGCGCGCTGGGCGTAGCCGGCCAGGCCCAGGCTGTCGTCCGATTCGGGCGGGGAAAGATCGAGAGGGGTTTGGTCGCTCATTCGGGAAATCGAAGGTCAAGGGGCGCGCGGGGCGCCGACGGTGCGGGCCGGCAGGCCGGCCGCAGCGCTTTGGGATGGGGTGTCATCGGAACCGGCGCCCAGTTCCATGCGCACGCGGCCCGGCGTGGCCCGGTGGGCCAGCAGCGGTGCCGGGGGCTTGAGCTGGGCATACAGGCCCAGCACGCTTTTCACGTAGTTCTGCGTTTCGCGGTAGGCCGGAATGCGGTTGCCGGCGCGCTGCACGGCGCCCTCGCCCGCGTTGTAGGCGGCCAGCGCCAGGTCGGTGCGGCCGTCGAAGAGGTCCAGCAGGTGCCGCAGGTAGCGCGTGCCGGCCGACACGTTGATCGCCGGTTCGGTGAGCTTTTGCTCCACCGAGCGGCGCGCCTCGCCCGCCACGCCGAAGCGGGACGCCGTGGCGGGCATGAGCTGCATCAGCCCCACCGCGCCCCTGGGCGATACGGCGCGCGCGTCGAAGCCCGATTCGGTGGCGATCAATGCCTGCAGCAGTTCGTAGTCCACGCCGTTCTGGCTGGCCGATGCGCGCAGGTGGTGCTTGACGCGCTTGTAGTCGGGGGAGATGTCGAAGAAGGCCAGCAGCCGGGCACCGGACGGCGTGGCCGCGGTGGCGCCCGCGGATGCCGCCGCCGGGCCGTCGCGGGTGGAGTCGAAATCGTTGCCGCGAAAGAACAGCCCGTAGCGCCCGTCCACCTGCTCGGCCGCGAAGTGGGTCACGCCGCGCTCGTCCACATAGGCCCACAGGTCGGCGCGCGCCGTTTGCTGCAAAAACAATAGCAGCATGCCGGCGCAAACCACGCGCCAGAGGCCAGAAAGGCCTGAACGTCCGAACCGGTCGCGCCAGGCCATGGCTCAGATGTCCACTTCCACGGCGTCGCCGTGCAGTTCCATGAGTTCGCG
Source organism: Acidovorax sp. KNOB132 (assembly GCF_057541515.1). NCBI lineage: Bacteria > Pseudomonadati > Pseudomonadota > Betaproteobacteria > Burkholderiales > Comamonadaceae > Acidovorax > Acidovorax sp. KNOB132. The sequence goes on along the minus strand of NZ_BAAJYT010000167.1, from coordinate 3,766 downwards.
GCGGGCGGCGGCCTCGCCCTTGCCCATCAGCTTGGTGATGAGGCCTTCGGTGGCGGCGAAGTCCATGTCGCCCAGCTGCACGGGCAGCAGGCGGCGCGTGTCGGGGTTGAGCGTGGTTTCCCACAGCTGCTCGGCGTTCATCTCGCCCAGGCCCTTGAAGCGGCTGATCTGGCACTTCTCGCGCGCCACGCCGTCCTTGGCGCATTTGTCGAGGATGGCCGCCAGTTCGCCCTCGTCCAGCGCATACATCTTGGAGGCCGGCTTCTTGCCGCGCGCCGGCACGTCCACGCGAAACAGCGGCGGGCGTGCCACGTAGATGTGGCCGGTCTCGATGAGCTTCGGAAAATGGCGGAAAAACAGGGTGAGCAACAGCACCTGGATGTGCGAGCCGTCCACGTCGGCATCGGACAGGATGCAGACCTTGCCGTAGCGCAGGCCCGAGAGGTCGGGCGAATCGTTGGGTCCATGCGGGTCCACGCCGATGGCCACGGAAATGTCGTGGATCTCGGTGTTGCCGAAGAGCCGGTCGCGGTCCACCTCCCAGGTGTTGAGCACCTTGCCGCGCAGCGGCAGGATGGCCTGGCTTTCCTTGTCGCGGCCCATCTTGGCGCTGCCGCCGGCCGAGTCGCCCTCGACCAGGAAGACTTCGTTGTGCGCCAGGTCGCGGCTCTCGCAGTCGGTGAGCTTGCCGGGCAGCACGGCCACGCCGGAGCCCTTGCGCTTTTCGACCTTCTGGCCGGCCTTCTGGCGCGTCTGCGCGGCCTTGATGGCCAGCTCGGCCAGCTTCTTGCCATAGTCGACGTGCTGGTTCAGCCACAGTTCGAGCGCCGGGCGCACGAAGCCGCTCACCAGCCGCACCGCGTCGCGGGAATTCAGCCGCTCCTTGATCTGGCCCTGGAACTGCGGGTCCAGCACCTTGGCCGACAGCACGTAGCTGGCGCGGGCGAAGACGTCCTCGGGCAGCAGCTTGACGCCCTTGGGCAGCAGCGAATGCAGTTCGATGAAGCTTTTGACGGCATTGAACAGGCCGTCGCGCAGGCCGCTTTCGTGCGTGCCGCCCGCGCTGGTGGGGATCAGGTTGACGTAGCTCTCGCGCACCGGGTGGCCGTCTTCGGTGAAGGCCACGCACCAGGCGGCGCCCTCGCCTTCGGCGAAGCTCTCGTGGTGCCGGTCGGCGAAGCCTTCGCCTTCGAACAGCGGGATCACCGGGTCGGCGTTCAGCGTCTGGCCGAGGTAGTCGCGCAGGCCGCCCTTGTACTGCCAGGTCTGCGTCTCGCGCGTCTTCTCGTTCACGAGGGAGACCGACACGCCGGGCATCAGCACCGCCTTGCTGCGCAGCAGGTGCGTGAGCTCGCCCATGGGCAGCGCGGTCGCCTCGAAGTACTTGCCGTCGGGCCACACGCGCACCGTGGTGCCCTGCTTGCGCTCACCGGCGGCCAGCGGTCGGGCCACCAGCGGCTCGGTCACGTCGCCGCCTTCGAACACCAGGCGGGCCACCTTGCCCTCGCGGTGGGTGCTGGCCTCCAGACGCAGGGCCAGCGCATTGGTCACCGAGACGCCCACGCCGTGCAGGCCGCCCGAGAAGCTGTAGGCGCCGCCCGAGCCTTTGTCGAACTTGCCGCCCGCGTGCAGGCGGGTGAACACGAGTTCGATCACCGGGGCCTTTTCTTCGGGGTGCAGGCCGAACGGGATGCCGCGGCCGTCGTCTTCCACGCTGACCGAGCCATCGGCGTGCAGCGTGACCTTGATCTTCTTGCCATGGCCGGCGAGCGCCTCGTCGGCCGCGTTGTCCAGCACTTCCTGGATGATGTGCAGCGGGTTGTCGGTGCGGGTGTACATGCCCGGACGCTGCTTGACGGGTTCCAGTCCCTTGAGGACGCGGATCGAGCCTTCGGAGTATTCGCTTGGCGGGGTGGAGGAGGGTTTGGCTGCCATGGGGGCGGATTGTAGTGCCGCAGGGCCGGATGGGCTGGATATAAACCCAGCCCTCCTTTCACCCGCCGCCGATGCCCGCGGTGGAATGGGTCGCGAAGGCGTGCACGCGAATGCGCCGCTTTGGCTACATTTGCCGGATGCCTCAAGACCCCCAGAAATTGTCCATGGCCCAGGTATTGGTGTGTGGCGCCGCCATCGTCACGCTGTCCATGGGCATCCGCCACGGCTTCGGGCTGTGGCTGCAGCCCATCACCCAGGACATGGGCTGGACCCGCCAGTCGTTCGCGCTGGCCATCGCGGTGCAGAACCTCGCCTGGGGCTGCTTCGGCATCTTCGCGGGCATGGCGGCCGACCGGTTCGGCGCCTTCCGCGTGCTGATCGGCGGGGCCGTGCTGTACAGCCTGGGCCTGGTCGGCATGGCCCTGTCGCCCACGCCGGCGCTCTTCGCCCTGACCGCGGGCGTGCTGATCGGCGCGGCGCAGGCGGGCACCACCTATGCGGTCATCTACGGCGTGCTGGGCCGGCAGATCGCGCCGGAGAGGCGCTCCTGGGCCATGGGCGTGGCGGCGGCGGCCGGCTCGTTCGGGCAGTTCCTGATGGTGCCGGTGGAGGGCCAGCTCATCGTGCGCCTGGGCTGGCAGGAGGCGCTGCTGGTGCTCTCGGCCATGGTGCTGCTGATCGTGCCGCTGGCCTTCGGCCTGCGCGAGCCGGGCTTTCGAAGCCGCACCACCACCCCGCGCTCGCAGACGGTGGGCCAGGCCATGGGCGAGGCGCTGCGCTACCCGAGCTTCCTGATGCTGACGGCGGGCTACTTCGTCTGCGGCTTCCAGGTGGTGTTCATCGGCGTGCACATGCCCAGCTACCTCAAGGACCACGGCATGTCGCCGCAGGTGGCCAGCTACGCGCTGGCGCTGATCGGTCTGTTCAACGTGTTCGGCACGTACATCGCCGGCACGCTGGGCCAGCGCAATCCCAAGCGCTACATCCTCGCCTTCATCTACTTCGCCCGGGCCGTGGCGATCAGCGTGTTCCTGCTGGTGCCGCTGTCGCCGCTGTCGGTGTACGTGTTCTCGGCGGTGATGGGCGTGCTGTGGCTGTCCACCATCCCGCCCACCAACGCCACGGTGGCGCAGATCTTCGGCGTGCAGCACCTGTCCATGCTGGGCGGGTTCGTGTTCTTCAGCCACCAGATCGGCAGCTTCCTGGGCGTCTGGCTGGGGGGCTACCTGTACGACACCACCGGCAGCTACGACCTGGTCTGGTACCTGGCCATCGGCCTGGGCGTGCTGGCCGGGCTGGTGAACCTGCCGGTCAAGGAAAGCCCGATCCACCGGGCGCCGCAACCGGCCTCCGCCTGAAAAGCGCCGGAACATGCCGCCCACCCCGCACCCCTCGCCGGGCCCTGCCCGCACCGCGCGCCCAGCTCGCGCCCACCGGGCGTGGGCCTGGGGCGCCGCCGGCGCGGTGCTGCTGGCCGCCGTGTTCCTCCTGTATGCGGAGCCGGACTTCGTGGTGATGATGGCCGACCAGCTGTGGGCCTGCTTCTGACGATGGCGCCAAATCGCCTTCATGCCGGCGATTTAATTGCCTTTAATGCTATTATTTTCATAGCAAATGCCAGCCATTCACAGCCTTGAGCCGCCTTCGGAATGGGTCCGGCGCTGGGCCCATCTCCTGCCGCCCGGCGCCAGCGTGCTGGACGTGGCCTGCGGCAGCGGCCGGCACCTGCGCTGGCTCCACGGCCGCGGCCACCCCGTGACCGGCGTGGACCGCGACCCCGACGCGCTGGCCCCGCTGCGGGGGCTGGGCGAAATCCTCTGCGCGGACATCG
>NZ_BAAJYT010000166.1:0-8581 GCF_057541515.1 Acidovorax sp. KNOB132 | reverse complement strand
GCGCGGGGCGCATCGCCTCGCATGCGCGCCATGACCTGCGCGGCCTCGGCATCGGACAGGGTGGGCAGCCGCGCCAGCGTGGCGGCATCGGCCTGGCGCTGCAGTGCGGAGACCCAGGCGCCGATCGCGTGCTCGCGCGCAGCCGAGGCAACGGAAGGGCGCTTGGCGCGAGGGGAGTCAGCGGGGGGGCGCGGCGGCATGGGCGGCCATTGTGCCGGGCGAGCGGCCGCGTTCGAATGCTGGGCCGCCGGGCGGGGATTCAGCGCTTCGAATCGGCCTGTGGCGCCGGCAGGGTGAGTTGGGCCGCCTTGGCGACTTCCACGCAATCGCGCAGGTGCTGCTCGCCGAGCAGGCGCAGCGTGGTGTAGCCCAGCACGGCCGCCACGGCCTGGCCGGCCAGCGGCACATACTTGGCCGCCTGCTTGGCCGTGAGGCGCATGCCCACGGCCTGGGTGGCCCGGATCACCAGTTCGCGGGTGACGAACTTGCCGATCAAGGCCGACCCGACGAGGCCGACCGCCTTCTGCACCTGCTCGCGCTTGTGGGGCGTGAGCCGGTCGATCTGCTCGGGCGTCAGGCCGAACTCCGCATTGATCTGCGGCACCAGTCGGGACAGCAAGGCCGCGTCCACCGCCCAATCGAGGCCCGGAATGGGCACGGTGCCCGCCGCGGCGGCCATCAGTGCGCGCCGGTGCAGCAGGCGCCGGCTGCGCTGCACGGCTGCCAGCAGATCGGGGTCGTTGCCGGCCAGGGCCGAGGCGCTGGGAACACGTTTCGCCACGGGGCGGCCGCCTTTCAGTTCTTGCTCTTGAAGAAGCTGTACACCACCAGCAGCAGCATCGCGCCCAGGATGGAGGCGATCCAGCCGGCTGGCTCGCCCTCCTGGTACCAGCCCATGGCAAGCCCGATGTAGGTGGCCAGGAACGACCCGGCCACGCCGAGCAGCGCCGTCATGATCCAGCCGAGCTTGTCATCCCCTGGCTTGAGCGCACGGGCGAGCAAGCCCACCACGAGACCGACGAGAAGAACACCGAGGACGGAAAACATGGGCAGGCACTTTCTGGTTGAGATAGGGCGAATCTACCCGGCGGCTCCCAAGGCGCCATGTCGGACGAAGCGCACTGTGCTGCCGGCCGAAAATAAGGGTTTTTCGGGGAAGATCAGGCAGCGGGGAAACGGCGTGCGGGGTGTGGGAGCCGGCCGACAAGCCGACGCGCGTGAATCCCGCGCCTGGCGAATTGCGGGCTGGATAAGGTCATGGCTCTCCCACAGGAAAAGAAAGGAAAGCCCATGCCCATCCGATCCCCCCGCACTTTCTTGTCCGCCACCGTGTTGGCATTGGCAGCGGCCACCGGGGGCGCCATGCTGCCCTCCACGGCCCTCGCACAGAGCGATCAAGCGTCGCTGGAGCGCGGCGCACGGCCGGACACCACCCCTGCGCAACGCTATCAGACCGCGATCCGTGAAGCGGGCGGTGGTTTGAAAGTGGGTTTGGAAGAATGCCGTGCGGGTGAAGCAGGTGCCCGCAAGTCGTGCGAATCACAGGCCCGGGCGCGCTACCAGGCCGACATGGCTGCCGCCAAGGAAATGCTGCGCAATCCCGATGCCCGTCCCGTGAATGTGGTGGGCGAACCCATTCGCAGCACGGAAACAACGACCGTTATCAAACCCTGACAGGCCCAGGCGGCTTCACCATGCGCACGCGGTGCACCACGCCAGAGCGCTCAGTTGGCGGAGCCGTCCTTGCCGCCGTCTTCGGTACTCACGCGGCGGGCGCCGTTGAAGCGCCGCTGCCAGTAAGAGGCGCCCATGTCTTCCACGCGAACTTCCGCACCGCTGCGGGGCGAGTGGATGAACTTGCCGTCACCCACGTACATGCCGACATGGCTGAAAGCGCGGCGCATGGTGTTGAAGAAGACGAGGTCGCCCGGTTGAAGGTCTTTCTTTTCGATCTTCTCGGTGGCGGCCGCTTGCTGGTCAGCCCGGCGCGGGAGCACCAGGCCCGCCGCCTTGCCGTAGATCGTGCGGATGAAGCCGCTGCAATCAAAACCGGTTTCGACGTCATTGCCACCCCGGCGGTAGGGCACGCCGAGAAATCCCATTGCCGTGGCAACGACTTCTCCAGCCTTGTCCTGCACGTTGTGCCGGGCTTCCTGGAATTGCGAAAGCATCGTCCTTTCGCGGACAAGACGGTCTAAATCATCGGAGGGCGCATTGTTGGGGGCGGCGTGGGCGCTGGCGCAGGCCAGCAACAAGAGGCAGATCCATCGAGACATGGGGCGCGAGGTTATCACGCATGTTCCGGCTTCCATTAGCAAAAAGTGTCGCAAAACCAAAGCCCCATGGCTTTTGGCTATGAAGCGGCGGCGTGGCATGCTCTTCCCTCTTGAAACGAAATTCGGCGAGTCCTACTTTTCCCTGGGGACGCGATGACTGGCAGGCCCTTGTGTTACAAAATTTCCGCTGTATGAAATTCGATAAATCTGGCTCTTTATCTTCTGTTTTTTACCGGCTGTTATTGGTTACATCTGGCGTTGTGGGAATGGTGTCCGGCGTGGAGGCCCGCGCCCAACCGGCTCCTCCCGTCGTGCCGCAGGCAGCAAAGACGCAAGGCCAGGCGGTGACTGTGGCCCAGGATCTGGCCAACCCCTGGGCGGTGGCGTTCCTTCCGGGCGGACGGTTCCTCGTGACGGAGCGCTCCGGCCGTCTGCGGGTGATCGAGGCCAATGGCCGGATCCATTCGCCCGTGTCCGGCCTGCCGCGGGTCGTGTTCGGCGGGCAGGGCGGCCTGCTCGATGTGGTCACCGACGCGGATTTCGAACGCAACCGGCGCATCTTCTTTTGCTACTCCGAGCCTGCGCCACAGGGCGAGACCGGCAACAGCACCGCCATGGCGAGCGCGGTGCTGCCCCCCGGCGAAACTGCCTTGACCGACGTGCGGGTGATCTTCAGCCAACGGCCCAAGGTGCAGAGCTCGCTGCACTTCGGCTGCCGCATTGCGCAGGCCCGGGACGGGTCCCTCTTTCTGGCCGTGGGCGAGCGCTCCTCCCGCAAGGAAGACGCCCAAAAGCTCGACGGCCACCTGGGCAAGATCATCCATGTGCAGCCCGATGGTTCGCCAGGCCCGGGCAACCCGACCGGGGCCGGCGCGCTGCCAGAAATCTGGAGCTGGGGCCACCGCAACCCGCAGGGCGCGACCATCGCCCCGGACGGGCGGCTGTGGATCCACGAGCACGGTCCGCAGGGGGGCGATGAAATCAACGTGCCCCAGGCCGGCCGCAATTACGGCTGGCCGGTCGTCACCTACGGCGAAAACTATGGCGGCGGCAAGATCGGAGAAGGGCTGACGCACAAGGCGGGCATGGAGCCGCCGCTGCACTACTGGGTGCCGTCCATCGCGCCCTCGGGCATGGCCTTCCTGACCAGCGACCGCTACGGCGCCGACTGGCGGGGCAGCCTGTTCATCGGCTCGCTCAAGTTCAGCCGGCTGCACCGGCTGGAGCTGGCGAACGGCAAGGTGGTGCGCGACGAATACCTGCTCGGCGGCCTGGCCGAACGCATCCGCGACGTGCGCCAGGGTCCGGACGGCTGGCTGTACTTGCTGACCGATGGACCCCAGGGCCGGCTGCTGCGCCTGACGCGCTGACTACCACTGGGCGGATCGGGCGTTCCCGCGCCGGTCCACCCCCGTCGCACGCTCCCAAGGAACCTGCGCCAAGCACGGCTGCGACAATCCCCGCATCTTTCACCTTTTGCCCAGCGCACCCCGCCCATGCTGCTCGACGCCTCCGAATCCCAACTCGTCCTGGTCGATTACCAGGAACGCCTGATGCCCGCCATCTTCGAAGGCCCGGCCGTGCTGGCCAACGCGCTGCGCCTGGCCCGGGCGGCCCAGTTGATGGAGGTGCCGGTATGGGGCACCGAGCAAAACCCCTCGCGCCTGGGGCCCAACGATCCGGCGCTGCGTGCGCTGTGCCGCAAGACCCTGGCCAAGATGCATTTCAGCGCGGCCGAGGAAGGCCTGGGCGAATGGTTGCGCCCCGAGCCGAAGCCGCCTGCCGGCAACGCCCGCAGCCTGCCCAAGCACCTGCAGAAACCCCAGCCCACGGCCGAAGAGCCCGGCGCCATCGTGATCGCCGGCTGCGAGGCCCATGTGTGCCTGCTGCAGACGGCGCTGGACCTGCTGGAGGACGAATTCGACGTGTGCGTGGTGACCGACGCCTGCGGCTCGCGCACCGAGCGCAACCGCGACGCCGCCTTCGACCGCCTGGCCGGCGCGGGCGCCGAACTGGTCACGACGGAGATGGTCATCTTCGAATGGGCGCGCACGGCGGAACACCCGGCCTTCAAGGATTTGCTGGCGCTGGTGAAGTGAGCCTGGGTTGGGGAGCGGGCCGGCGAGCCTGCCCCTGTCCCATCCCTGGGCAGCGCCCGGTGACCGGGTCGATAGGATCTGATCGCGTCCTTCGCAGCCGCCCCCTCCGGTGCGGCTGCAAGGTTTGGAGTTTTACCCCACAAGGAGTTTTCACCCCATGCATTGGAAGTCCGCTTTCGCTTTGTTCGCCCTGTCTGGTGCGACCCTGCCCACATTCGCGCAATCCGACCGGCAGGTGGCCGAAGACATGGTGACCCGCTCAGCCAATGTCTGCCCCGGCCACAGCACTGAGCGCACCACGCCCACGGTCAAGGCCGTGCCCGTCGGCGCATTGCGGGTGATGCGGGACCGCGGCCTGGTGATGTGCCCGGACCGTCGCCTCGATGCCGACGCACCGGCCGTGTTCTACGGCAGGGTCGGCGTGTTCGCATGGAACCCCGAAGTGGCGGCTGCTTCGGCCGTGATCGTCCAGCAGATCGGCGCCATGACCCGCAAGGACGAGTACCCGGTGGAGACGATGGTCTGGGATGCCAAGGGCGCCCCCCTGAAACAACGCACCGTGCCGGCCTTCGAACCCAGGCCCGGCGCGGCGGTGCTGTACAAGATCCGTTGAGGCGAGGATGACCGCTGTGGCGACCGGGTCCTGCACTTCGGCCTGAATTGATCTGCCGCAATGCAGATTGGCAAGCCAGCCGCTACAACCGACGTGGGCGGGCTTGGCGGAAACGGGGCCGTAAGGGCCGGCCTCCACCCTCACATCCCCGAACGGGAGTTCTCATGTTCGACCACATCGGTATCCGCGCCAGCGACAGCGAGGCCAGTGCATCCTTCTTCCTGCGCGCCCTGGCGCCCCTGGGGATCGCCGTCGCCATGAAGGGGCCGCACGGGGCGGGCCTGGGCAAGAACGGCAAACCCTCTGGATCTACGATGCCGAAGACCGGCCGAGCCCGCTGCACCTGGCGTTCACGGCGGAAAGCCGGCGCCAGGTGGACGCGTTCCATCGTGCGGCGATCGAAGCCGGGGGGCAGGACAATGGCCCCCCAGGACTGCGCCTGCACTACCACCCGCACTATTACGCCGCTTTCGTCATCGCGCCGGATGGCCACAACGTGGAAGCGGTGTGCCATCTGCCGCAGGAATGAAGTGGCAATCCGACACCACGGCCGAAGGAGCCAACAATGAAGGTTGAAGGAAGCTGCTACTGCGGCGCCATCGAATACGAAGCGCAGGTACAGCCCGGCACCACGACGGTCTGCCACTGCGCGGACTGCCAGGCCCAATCCGGCTCCGCCTTCCGGGCAAACATCGCCGCGCCGGCAGACGGGTTCCGGCTGATCAAGGGGCAGCCCCGCACCTACACCAAGACAGCCGCCAGCGGCAACCAGCGCCTGCTCGCGTTTTGCGAAGTCTGCGGGAGTTCGCTGTATGCCTGTGCGCTCGAGAATCCGCAGTCCTACTCGTTGCGGATCGGCACTTTGAAGCAACGGCAAGAGCTGGGCACCCCGCAGCGCCAGATCTGGACACGGCGTCGTCACGATTGGGTGGGCCTGCCAGACAGTGTGGAGTCGTTCGACGGGCAGCCGTGAGCCGGGCAGGGCGGTGCCCGTGCCACTGCAACCCTGCAGGTTCGCAGAAGCTGCAGGGTGCCTCCATCTGCAAAGCCTGGCGAATGGCCTCTGACGGGCGTGTCGGCAGAAGCCGGCCGCCAAAACATCTTCGCGAGAGGACTCTTGGCGCGGCATGCGGGCGCGCCTTCCACTCCAAGTCGCGTGACCGGGCTATCGGGTCTTGATGACGAAGAGCGCCAGAGCCATCAGGCCGACGCCTGCCAGTTGGGTCGCGCTCAGCATCCGGCCGTAGACCGCCCAATCCAGCAGCACTGCCGTCAATGGATAGACATACTGCAGCACAGCGACCCTGCCCAGAGTCAGGCAGGCCATTGCCGTGAACAAAATGGCATAGGCCAGACCGGTATGCAGCACGCCCAGTCCAGCCAGCCAGGCCCATGCGGCGGCGTCCGAGGGCCAACCATGTGCCCATGGAACCCATAGCAGCACCAGCGTTCCCACCGCGCACTGCCACCACGCCAGCGCGAACGGGGTGACGACCTTCTCTGTCTTGGCGATGATCGTCACGCCCGCATAGCTGAGCGATCCGCCCACGCACATCAGCAAACCCGTCAGATAGTCCACCCCCGATGCGCCGGCCGCGGAGCCACTGCCCCACAGGCCGGTCGTCAAGACCAGACCGCCCAATGCCACGGCGGTTGCGATTTTCTGTGCTGCAGTGACATGCTCGCGGAGCACCAGCGCACCGAACACCATGATCCACACCGGCTGAATGTGGAAGACCACCGTCGCGACGGCAATCGACGTGCGCGGTATGGCGGCAAAGAACAGCGCCCAGTTCGCGACCATCAGGCAGCCCGTCGCGCAGACGATCCACCCGCTGCGACCGCGCAGGGGAAGCTCTCGGGTTCGGCCGGTTGCCATGCCCCATGCCAGCAACGCCAGCGCTCCGAATGCGCAGCGAAACAGCACGGTCACCAAAGGGTGTTGATTTGCCTCTTCGACGAACACGCCGACGGTGCCCAGCAGCAGGCCGCCCGCGATCATCAGCCATTGGCCCTGCGCCTCCCGCTTGGCACAAGCGCCCACCTGGGTGGGTAGCGATGGTTGAAACGTGGCGGAAGGCTTGTGGTCCATGTCCCGATGCTCACGCCGCAGCTGGCGGCCGTAAAGCAAATAGTTCAATCGCTTAGTATTCGACAATCGAATTCAAAGAGGATCGAGCGCATTCAATGACCTACCCCGATCTGCAAATCGACTGGCTGCGCGCCTTTGTGGCGGTCGTGGATGCGGGCTCGCTCTCGGCGGCAGCACCCCTGGTTCACCGCTCCCAGGCGGCCGTGAGCATGCAGATCAAGAAACTGGAGGCCGCCTTGGAACGGCCGGTGCTGCTGCGCGGGCCGCACCACCTGCAACTGACGCCAGCGGGCGCCGAGCTGCTGGGCTATGCGCGCCGCATGCTGGCCCTTCAGACGGAGGCGCAGACGGCGCTTTTCGGGCCGGACCTGTCCGGGCGCGTGCGGCTCGGCGTTCCCGATGACTATGCATCGACCTACCTGACACCGGTGTTGCGCAGCTTTGCGGGCCGCTATCTGGGGGTGGAGATCGAGTTGACCTGCGAGCAATCCACTTCGCTCATCCCCAAGGTCGTGCGGGGTGAGTTGGACCTGGCGCTCGTGTCCCGCGACAAGCCGAAACGGGGCCGGCTTCTCTTTCAGGAGCCCTTGGTCTGGGCCGGCGCTGCGCAGCATGAGGTGTGGCGCAAGACCCCGCTGCCCATTGCCGTCTACGAGGAAGGCAGCATGGCCAGGACCGCGGCGCTGTCCAGCCTCGCGGCCCATCGCCGGGCCCACCGCGTCGTGTACCACAGCTCGAGCCTGGCAGGACAACTGGCTGCGGTGGAAAGCGGCCTTGCCGTCGCGGTCTTTACCCGCTGCAGCGTGCCTGCCCATCTCCAGGTATTGCAGAACCTGCCGGCGGGATTCGAGCTGCCCCCCTTGATTTCCATGCAAGTGGCCGCGCTGCGCAGCAAGGCATCCAGGCACTCGGCGGCAGTGGACGCCATGGAAGAGCAACTGCTGAAAACGCTGGCCAGGCCATAGGCCCGGCGCCTCGATGGCGTGCGGTTTCGGCAAGCGGGTTGTCACCCGGCCTGCACCCGCGCTCTCTCATTGAAGGCGCGGCGCTCCAGACCCCGGGGCCGCAGCAAGCGCCCCCCGTGCCAGTCCCGCGCTGCCCATCGCATTGAGCCGGAACCGCGCCACCGTCGCCGCCAGGCGGCTGGCCTGGTCGTTCAGGCTTTCCGCGGCGGCTGCGGATTCCTCCACCAGGGCCGCGTTCTGCTGGGTCATCTGGTCGAGCTGGTTGACGGCGGTGTTCACCTGGCGGATGCCGTCCGACTGCTCGGAGGTGGCAGCGGTGATCTCCCCGATGATGTCGCTCACGCGCTGCACGCTGCTCACGATCTCTTCCATGGTCGTGCCCGCGTCCTGCACCAGGCGCGAGCCCGCTTCCACCTTCTCGACCGAGTTGCCGATGAGCGCCTTGATTTCCTTGGCCGCTTCGGCCGAGCGACCGGCCAGGCTGCGCACCTCGCTCGCCACCACGGCAAAGCCGCGGCCCTGTTCGCCGGCGCGGG
>NZ_BAAJYT010000165.1:0-8595 GCF_057541515.1 Acidovorax sp. KNOB132 | reverse complement strand
AGCACCTCGCGCACGTCGGGCAGCAGCGCCTCGCCGGCCGGCGTGAGCGCGACGCGGCGGCGCGTTCGGTCGAACAGCAGCAGGCCCAACGCGCGCTCCAGCTGAGCGATCGCCTGGGTGAGCGGAGGCTGGGTCATGTGCAGGCGCTGCGCGGCGCGGCCGAAGTGCAACTCTTCCGCCACGGCCAGGAACTGGCGCCACACGCGCAGCTCGATCGATGCGTCATTCATATGCCAAGCATATCAATGACCCCTTGAAAACGGATTGGAACCAATCAATCAAACAGCGCATACTCCGCGCTGCCCCAAAAGCCGCCCGCCCACCCGAGGCCGGCCCGGCGACACGAAATTTCCTCCCACGAAGGACGCCCCCCATGGAAAACAAACCCCTGCAGATCAACCGCCGCAGCGCCAACATCACCGAAGGCAAGTCGCGCGCGCCCAACCGCTCGATGTACTACGCGATGGGCTACGAAGAAGGCGACTTCAAGAAGCCCATGGTGGGCGTGGCCAACGGGCACAGCACGATCACGCCGTGCAACTCGGGCCTGCAGAAGCTGGCCGATGCGGCCATCCAGGGCATCGAGGAAGCCGGCGGCAACGCCCAGGTGTTCGGCACCCCCACCATCAGCGACGGCATGGCCATGGGCACCGAAGGCATGAAGTACAGCCTGGTGAGCCGCGAGGTCATCAGCGACTGCATCGAAACCTGCGTGCAGGGCCAGTGGATGGACGGCGTGGTCGTCGTGGGCGGCTGCGACAAGAACATGCCCGGCGGCCTGATGGGCATGCTGCGCGCCAACGTGCCGGCCATCTATGTGTACGGCGGCACCATCCTGCCGGGCAAGTACAAGGGCCAGGACCTGAACATCGTGAGCGTGTTCGAGGCCGTGGGCCAGAACGCCGCCGGCAACCTGAGCGACTTCGACCTCAAGGAGATCGAAAAGCGCGCCATTCCCGGCACCGGCTCGTGCGGCGGCATGTACACAGCCAACACCATGTCCAGCGCGTTCGAGGCGCTGGGCATCAGCCTGCCCTACTCCAGCACCATGGCCAACCCGCACGACGAGAAGCAGAACTCGGCCAAGGAATCGGCCAAGGTGCTGATCGAGGCGATCAAGAAGGACATCCGCCCGCGCGACATCGTGACCAGGAAGTCCATCGAAAACGCCGTGGCCGTGATCATGGCCACCGGCGGCTCGACCAATGCGGTGCTGCACTTCCTGGCCATCGCGCACGCGGCCGGCGTGGAATGGTCCATCGACGACTTCGAGCGCGTGCGCCAGAAGACGCCCGTGCTGTGCGACCTCAAGCCCAGCGGCAAGTACCTGGCCGTGGACCTGCACCAGGCCGGCGGCATTCCGCAGGTCATGAAGGTGCTGCTGAACGCCGGCCTGCTGCATGGCGACTGCCTCACCATCGAAGGCAAGACCATCGCCGAGGTGCTGAAGGACGTGCCGGACGCGCCCCGCGCCGACCAGGACGTGATCCGCCCCATCGACCGGCCCATGTACGAGCAGGGCCACCTGGCCATCCTCAAGGGCAACCTGAGCCCCGAGGGCGCGGTCGCCAAGATCACGGGCCTGAAGAACCCCGTCATCACCGGCCCGGCGCGCGTGTTCGACGACGAGCAGTCGGCCCTGAAGGCCATCCTGGACGGCAAGATCGTGGCGGGCGACGTGATGGTGCTTCGCTACCTGGGCCCCAAGGGCGGCCCCGGCATGCCCGAGATGCTGGCACCCACGGGCGCGCTGATCGGCGCGGGCCTGGGCGAGAGCGTGGGCCTCATCACCGACGGGCGCTTCTCCGGCGGCACCTGGGGCATGGTCGTGGGCCACGTGGCACCGGAAGCGGCGGCGGGCGGCACCATCGCGTTCGTGAACGAAGGCGATTCCATCACCATCGACGCGCACACGCTGCGGCTGGAACTGAACGTGCCCGAGGCCGAACTGGCCCGCCGCCGCGAAGGCTGGACGCCCCCCGCTCCGCGCTACACGCGCGGCGTGCAGGCCAAGTTCGCCTTCAATGCCGCCAGCGCCAGCAAGGGCGCGGTGCTGGACGCCTACTGATCCAGGCCGGCCGCGCGCCGGCCATTGCAAAAGACAAAGCCCGCGGCCGGTCAGGCGCGAGGGCTTTTGGTTGGAGGGGGCGGTGCCGATCGGGGCGGTGCGTTCAGCGGCGGTTGCGCGGCTGGATGCCCAGGGCTTCCTTGTTCTTGTTGATGCGGTCCTGCTTGCGCTGGTCCATCCGTTCCATCGCGCGGCGCTTGGTGTAGCCGGTGGCGTCGGCCCAGGCCCACCAGACGAAGGCCACGGCGAAGGGGGACAGAACCCACCACCACGACCACAGGGCCACGGGCCCGATCTCGAGGTATTTGAGCAGCACAAGAAGCACTCCCAGACCCAGCGCGTACATGGCGATCTCCTGTGCGGTACGGACTTTACGTGCCGGGGGTCAACCCCCGCCACTACAATTTCATTGAGCCGGATACTAACCCACAACCTACAGGAAACCCCCGATGAAGCGCACCCTGATCACCCTCGCGATGGCCCTGTCGGTGGCCGTGCCGGCCCTGGCCGACCAGGCCCTCGCCACCTCGAAAAACTGCATGGCCTGCCATGCGGTGGACAAGAAGCTGGTGGGCCCGTCGTACAAGGATGTGGCCGCCAAATACGCCGGCCAGAAAGATGCGGTGGACAAGCTGGCCGCCAAGATCATGAAGGGCGGCTCGGGCGTGTGGGGCCCGGTGCCCATGCCGGCGAATGCCCAGGTGAACGATGCCGACGCCAAGAAGCTGGCCGCCTGGGTGCTGTCGCTGAAGTAAATCCATCCATCGCGCTGCCGATCAACGCCAACGCAAACGCGCGCTGCACGGGTTCCCGTGCAGCGCGGCGTTCGTTTTGGAGGGGTCGGCGGGCGGGCTGGGCCGCCGACGCATCACCACATCAGATCGGGTCGATGCGGGAATCGACGCGCGGGGTGCCACGCAGCTGGTGTTCGAGCTGGCCCACGTAGGCCGCCGTGGTGTTGTCCGATTCCTGGGCGCGCTGGGCCAGATGCAGTTCCAGCGCATCGATGCGCGCGATCAGGGCGGAATGGGACTGCAGGTTCTGGTTTTCGAGAAACGCGCGCAGTTCGGTGAAGCGGGAGGCTTCGGCCTTGTCGGCCAGGTCGCGCTGGGCCGTCATTTCCTTGGCGTGGCGGCGCGTCTCCAGCAGCACCGAGCCTTGCAGCGACAGCACGTAGGCGATGAAGAAAATGCCCAGCAGCACGGTCAGCCCCAGCATGAGCAGGCCCAGCGGGGCCTCGAAGGAGGTCAGCCCCAGCGAGATGACGGATGGGGTGGCCAGCGTGGTCCAGTTGAGCGCGGCCAGCACGGCCATGGCGGCCACGATGAGCAGCAGCGCGATGGTTCTGAAATTCATGTCAATCTCCCGGAAGGTGTCGAAATCCGCAGCCTGGCAGGCGCGGTTGGGGGACGTTTTTTAACCTGTGCGGGGGCGGTTATCGCTGGCTGGAAATTGAAACCGGCACTGTCCTACAGCGCAGGGCGGGCGTGAAAAAACCACCGGACGGGAAAGTGCGGTGGTGTTGATGGGACAGAAACCCACGTCTGAAAGAATGTCTGCGTGCCATCGGCGCTTTTAGGCCTGTCGATTGGCGCTAGTCACCGAGATGAGGGATTTTGCCGTCACGCACATCGCCTGCGGCGATATGAGTGCCGTCAAACCCTGCGAAGCGCTTCGCGCCGGGCCACCTTGCGGCGGCCCCCTGGATCAATTGGTTTCAGCCAATTGATCCAGGATCGCAGGGTTTTGGTGAGCACATCACGCCGCTGCGCGGCATGAGTGCTCCCCGAATCCGGCAGCAGCTCCGCTGCGCGGCGATGGCGCTTTCTGATCAGTTGGTCTGCGACAACTGATCCAGAATGGCCGGATTCTCCAAGGTGCTCGTGTCCTGCGTGATCTGCTCGCCCTTGGCGATGGAACGCAGCAGGCGGCGCATGATCTTGCCGCTGCGGGTCTTGGGCAGGTTGTCGCCGAAGCGGATGTCCTTGGGCTTGGCGATGGGGCCGATCTCCTTGGCGACCCAGTCGCGCAGTTCCTTGGCGATGGCCTTGGCCTCGTCGCCGGTGGGGCGCGAGCGCTTGAGCACGACGAAGGCGCAGATCGCCTCGCCCGTCACGTCGTCGGGCCGGCCCACGACGGCGGCCTCGGCGACCAGGTCGGTCTTGGACACCAGGGCCGATTCGATCTCCATCGTGCCCATGCGGTGGCCCGAGACGTTCAGCACGTCGTCGATGCGGCCCGTGATGCGGAAGTAGCCGCGATCGGCACTGCGCACCGCGCCGTCGCCCGCCAGGTAGTAGCCCTTGAGCTCTTCGGGAAAGTAGCTTTTCTTGAAGCGCTCGGGGTCGTTCCAGATGGTGCGGATCATGCTGGGCCAGGGCTTTTTGATGACCAGGATGCCGCCCGTGCCGTTGGCGATGTCGTTGCCCACCTCGTCCACGATGGCGGCCGCGATGCCCGGCAGCGGCAAGGTGCAGCTGCCGGGCACCAGCGGCGTCGCGCCTGGCAGCGGGGTGATGACGTGGCCGCCGGTCTCGGTCTGCCAGAAGGTGTCCACGATGGGGCAGCGCTCGCCGCCCACGTTCTTGTGGTACCACATCCAGGCCTCGGGGTTGATGGGCTCGCCCACGCTGCCCAGGATGCGCAGGCTCGACAGGTCCGAGCGCGCGGGGTGCACGGCCGCATCGCCCTCGGCCGCCTTGATGAGCGAGCGGATCGCCGTGGGCGCGGTGTAGAAGATCGTGCAGCGGTGGCGCTCGATCATCTGCCAGAAGCGGCCGGCGTTCGGGAAGGTGGGAATGCCCTCGAAGATGATCTGCGTGGCGCCCGCAGCCAGCGGCCCGTAGGCCACGTAGGTGTGGCCGGTGATCCAGCCGATGTCGGCCGTGCACCAGAACACGTCGTCCGGGCGCAGGTCGAACGTCCAGTCCATGGTGAGCTTGGCCCACAGCAGGTAGCCGCCGGTGGCGTGCTGCACGCCCTTGGGCTTGCCCGTGGAGCCGCTGGTGTACAGGATGAACAGCGGGTGCTCGGCGCCCACGGGCACCGGCGGGCAGTCGCTGCTCTGGCCCTGCAGCGCCTCGGCGAAGGTCTTGTCGCGGCCCGCCACCATGGCGCAGGCGGTGGCCGTGCGCTGGTACACGAGGATGCTGCGGATGGTGTCGCAGCCGCCCATGGCCAGGGCCTCGTCCACGATGGCCTTGAGCGGCAGCTCCTTGCCGCCGCGCATCTGGTAGTTGGCGGTGATGACGGCCACCGCGCCCGCATCGATGATCCGCTCCTGCAGCGCCTTGGCCGAGAAGCCCCCGAACACCACGCTGTGCGTGGCGCCGATGCGCGCGCACGCCTGCATGGCGATCACGCCCTCGACCGTCATGGGCATGTAGATGAGCACGCGGTCGCCCTGCTGCACGCCGTTGGCCTTGAGCGCGTTGGCGAACTGCCCCACGCGGGCCAGCAGTTCCTTGTAGGTGACCTGGGTGACGGTGCCGTCGTCAGCCTCGAAAATGATGGCGGTCTTGTTCTCGACCGGGGTGCCGATGTGCCGGTCCAGGCAGTTGGCGCTGGCGTTCAACTGGCCGTCGGCGAACCATTCGTAGAACGGCGCCTTGGAGGCATCGAGCGTGCGCGTGAAGGGCTTGTCCCACTGCAGGTTCTCGCGCGCCAGGCGGGCCCAGAAGCCTTCGAAATCCTGCTCGGCCTCGGCGCACAGCGCGTCGTAGCCGGCCATGCCGGAAATGCGCGCGGCCTTCTGCAGGGCTTCGGAGGGCGGGAAAACGCGGTTTTCCACCAGCACGGATTCAATCGTGGACGAGGGCGCACTCATGGGTTTTGTCTCCTGGAGTCAACATAATTTGGCGGTACTTTCGGGGGCCGCACTTACATGCCACTGACGGATGCCGGCGGCCGCCAAAGGCTCCGATGCTACGCCTGTGCAGGCGGCGGGTTTCTGTCACAGGGCAAGCGGCCGGTGCTTCTAGAATCGCGCGAGTTTCATTTCTAGCGATTTTCAAGAAAACCCTCCCATGGCCCTCCCGCAACCCCCCGCTTCCCGCAACGGCAGCAAGTCCCTCACCCCGCTGGCCTCGCTGATCTTCGCCAGCCGCTGGCTGCAACTGCCGCTCTATCTGGGCCTGATCGCCGCCCAGGGCGTGTACGTGTGGCACTTCCTCGTGGAGCTGTGGCACCTGATCGAGGCCGCGTTCGGCCACCAGGGCGCGCTGCAGTCGCTGGTCACCAGCATCGGCTACAAGCCGGGCGTGGAGGTCACGGCGCTCAACGAGACGGTGATCATGCTGGTCGTGCTGGCGCTCATCGACGTGGTGATGATCTCCAACCTGCTCATCATGGTGATCGTGGGCGGCTACGAGACCTTCGTGAGCCGGCTCAACCTGCAAAGCCACCCCGACCAGCCGGAATGGCTGGGCCACGTGAACGCCTCGGTGCTCAAGGTGAAGCTGGGCCTGTCGATCATCGGGATCAGCTCCATCCACCTGCTCAAGACCTTCATCAACGCCGCCAACTACGACGAGAAGGTGCTGATGTGGCAGACGATCATCCACGTGGTGTTCCTGCTGAGCGCCATCGCCATTGCCTACACTGACAAATTGCTGAACGTTTCGCACGAAAAGCACTGAGCGCCCACACCCTCTCCCACCGAGCCCCGGCAAGGCCCTGAAACAGGGGCCTTTCGGGGCTCTTGCCTTAGTACTTATTGGCCTGATTGCTACCAAAAACATAGCAAACCGGTATCCACCCGGCTCCGCTGCTGCGCCCGCGATTAACACATCGGGCAAACCCGGGTCTTTTGACACAAAAACACCCAATAACTATACTTTTGGAGTGTTTTACAACCTGCAATGCAGGTAATCCGCTCTTTCCGGCCCGCAACGCGGCGCTTTCACCGGAGCGGATCCCGCCAGGAAAACGGCGGCCCGGCCCCAGGCCCGGCCGCTTCCCCCTGGCCCATGGCCGACCCATTCGGCCCTGATGCCCCAAGGCGCCCGCCCGTTCGTCGGGCTCGGCGCCGCGTGATCCCCGGGAGTCCTCCGACCGACCTCTCCCGGCACGCCCCAGGCCCTTGCGCACCGCCTCGCGTGCCATTCGGGCCGATCCCGGTCACCTCGGTGCCCACCCTTTCGCTGCTGTTCCCGCGCGCCCTGGGCGTCCGGGTCCGGCTGCCGCATCAGGGTCTCGAATGCCCAGGCCTTCGCAGCCCCGCCCGCCTTCGGGCGGCCGGGGCGTGTTCAACCCGTTCCAACCGAGGGAGGACCCCCACCGTGGCCAAACAAATCACCATCGAACATGTGTTCAAGGTTTTCGGCGATGCGCCGCAAGCCGCGCTCGAGCTCGCCAGCCAGGGCCTGAGCAAGCAGGACATCCTGGCGCGCACCGGCCATTCCATCGGCGTGTTCGACGCCAGCTTCACCATCGAGGCGGGCGAGATCTTCGTCGTGATGGGACTGTCGGGCTCGGGCAAGTCGACCCTGGTGCGCATGCTCAACCGGCTGATCGAGCCCACGGCGGGCCGCATCCTGGTGGATGGCCAGGACATCAACGCGCTGTCCGACCGGCAACTGCGCGCGCTGCGCCGCAAGGACATCAGCATGGTGTTCCAGTCGTTCGCGCTCATGCCCCATCTCACGGTGCTGGACAACACCGCGTTCGGCCTCGAACTGGCGGGCGTGGCCCGGCCCGAGCGCCAGCGCCAGGCCGCACTGGCGCTGGAGCAGGTGGGCCTGGGATGCTGGGCCGACAGCTACCCCGACGAGCTGTCGGGCGGCATGCAGCAGCGCGTGGGCCTGGCCCGGGCGCTGGCGTCGGACCCGTCCATCCTGCTGATGGACGAGGCGTTCTCCGCGCTGGACCCGATCATCCGCACCGAGATGCAGAGCGAGCTGCTGCGCCTGCAGCAGATCCAGCGCCGCACCATCGTCTTCATCTCGCACGACCTGGACGAGGCGATGCGCATCGGCGACCGCATCGCCATCATGAAGGATGGCTACGTGGTGCAGGTGGGCACGCCCGACGAGATCCTGCGCAACCCGGCCAACGACTACGTGCGCAGCTTCGTGCGCGGCGTGGACGCGGCGGCGGTCTTCAAGGCCGGCGACATCGCCCGGCGCCCGCTCACCGTGGTGTCGGAGCAGCGCGACCGGGGCTCGCGCGCCGCGCTGCAGCAGCTGGAGGAGCAGGACCGCGACTTCGCCTACGTGGTGAGCCCGGCGCGGATGTACCTGGGCACGGTGTCGGCCGACTCGCTGCGCGCCGCGCTCCAGGGCCACGTGGGCCCGCTGGGCCTGCAGCACGCCTATCTGGACGGCGTGGTGCCCATTCCCGTGGATGCGCCGGTGGCGGACCTGTTCGGCCAGGTGGCACAGGCGCCCTGCCCGCTGCCGGTGGTGGAGGACGGCGGCCGCTTTCGCGGCGCGATCAGCAAGACCACGCTGCTGCGCTTTCTCGACCGCGACACGCCGCCCGTGCCGCCGGACCCTTTGCCACCCGCGCCCGCGCCCGCGCCCGCGCCC
>NZ_BAAJYT010000164.1:0-8599 GCF_057541515.1 Acidovorax sp. KNOB132 | reverse complement strand
CTCGGCCAGCGCGCGGGTCTGGCTGCCCGCCGTGTCCAGCGTGCGGGCGAGTTCGGCCCGGCGCGCCTCCAGGCTGCGGCGGGAGAACGTGGCCTCCTGCGCCTGGCGCTCCAGGCTGCGCTGCTGCTCGCGGCATTCGGCGAGCTTGCGCTCGGCGGCGATCACGCGCTCGTCCAGCTGCGCGTGGCGCTCCTGGCTGTCGGCCAGCTGCATGTCCAGCTCTTCGAAGCGCGCCTCGGCCGTCACGCGGCGCTCCTGCAGGTCGGCCAGCTGCGCCTCGACCTCGGCCAGGTCGGCGCCGATCTGCTCGCTGCGCGCGCGGGCCTGGTCGGCCAGTTGGGTCAGGCGCAGCGTTTCCACCTGCAGTTCATGGGCGCGGCTTTGCGCCTCGCTGGCTTCGCGGCGCGCGGCCACGAGGCGCTGCGAGGCGTCCGCGTAGGCCGACTCAGCGCGCACCAGGGCCGTGCGCGACTCCTCGCTGATGAGGGCCTGGGCGCGCAGTTCCTTCTCGAGGTGCTCGATCTCCTGCGCGCGGGCCAGCAGGCCGGACTGCTCGGAGTCCTGGGCATAAAAGCTCACGCTGTGCGCGCTGACCGCATGGCCCGTGGGCACGTAGACCACCTCGCCGGGCTGCAGCGTGGGGCGGCGGTTCAGGGCCTCGTCGAGCGTCTGCGCGGTATAGCAGCCCTGCAGCCAGTCGGTGAGCACGGCGCGCAGGCCGGCATCGCCCAGGCGCAGCAGGTCGGACAGGTGGGTGGCGGCGCCGGTGGGCTCGGGGATGCCGGCGGGCGGCGCGGTGTAGAAGGCCAGCCGGGCCGGTGGCGCATCGTTGCCGCCCGCGCCGAGAAAGCCGCGCACGCTGTCGAGCCGGCTGACTTCGAGGGCGCCCAGGCGCTCGCGCAGCGCGGCCTCCAGCGCGTTCTCCCAACCGGGCTCGATGTGGATGCGGCTCCACAGGCCCTGCAGGCCGTCGAGGCCGTGGCGCGCCAGCCAGGGCTGCAGCTTGCCATCGGTCTTGACCTTCTCCTGCAGCGCCTTCAGCGCCTCCATGCGCGCCGACAGGTCGGCCTGGCGGGCGCTTTCCACGTTCACGGCCTGCTGGCGGGTGCGGCGGTCCTCGTCCAGCTGCGGCACGGATTCCTGCAGTTCGGCCAGCCGGGCCTCTGCCATTTCGGCGCCCTCCTGGGCGGCATCGAGCTGGCCGCGCAGGTTGACCAGCCGCGCCTCGTCGGGCGCGGCCAGCGCGTTGCGGTCGGTGCGCAGGCGCTCGTGGCGGGCATCGAGCTGGCGGCTTTGCTCGTCGATGCTGCGCTGCTCGGCGGCCAGCACACCGATCTGCTGCTGCACCTGCACCACGGCGCCGCGCTGCTCGTTGGCACGCTGCTGGCCCTGGCGCAGCGCCTCTTCGAGGTCGGGCAGCTGCAGGGCCTGTTCCTCAACCTGGGCAGCGAGCAGTTCGGCACGCTCGTCGGCGTCCACGCCGGCGCCGGCGAGGTTCTCCATCTCGTGTTCGGCCTCTTCCTTGCGGGCCGACCACTGCGCGATCTGCTCGGCGAGCTGGGCGAGGCGCAGTTCCACGCGCTGGCGGCCTTCGACCACGTAGCGGATCTCGGCCTCCAGGCGGCCCACTTCGGCCGTGGCCTCGTAGAGCTTGCCCTGGGCCTGGTTGACGTGGTCGCCCGCGGCGTAGTGCGCCTGGCGGATGGTTTCGAGGTCGGATTCGACCGAGCGCAGGTCGGCCATGCGCGATTCGAGGTCGTTCACGGCCTGCAGGCCGTCGGCGCGCACCTTGGCCTGCTCGGCCTCGGCATCGGCGCGCTTCAAGAACCACAGCTGGTGCTGCTTGAGGGTGACGTCGGCCTGCAGCGCGTTGTAGCGGGCAGCCACCTCGGCCTGCTTTTCCAGGCGCTCCAGGTTGGCGTTCAGCTCGCGCAGGATGTCTTCGACCCGCGTGAGGTTCTCGCGCGTGTCCGACAGGCGGTTTTCGGTCTCGCGGCGGCGCTCCTTGTACTTGGAGACGCCCGCGGCCTCTTCCAGGAACAGGCGCAGCTCTTCGGGGCGCGACTCGATGATGCGGCTGATGGTGCCCTGGCCGATGATGGCGTAGGCCCGGGGTCCCAGGCCCGTGCCCAGGAACACATCCTGCACGTCGCGCCGGCGCACGGGCTGGTTGTTGATGAAGTAGCTGCTGTTGCCGTCGCGGGTGAGCACGCGCTTGACGGCGATCTCGCCGTACTGGTTCCACTGCCCGCCGGCGCGGTGGTCGGCGTTGTCGAAGACCAGCTCCACGCTGGCGCGGCTGGCCTGCTTTCGGCTGGTGGTGCCGCTGAAGATCACGTCCTGCATGGACTCGCCGCGCAGCTCGCTGGCCTTGGACTCCCCCAGCACCCAGCGCACCGCATCCATGATGTTGGACTTGCCGCAGCCGTTCGGGCCCACCACGCCCACCAGTTGGCCCGGCAGCATGAAGTTGGTGGGTTCTGCGAACGACTTGAAGCCGGCGAGTTTGATGGAGTTGAGACGCACGGGTCTGTGGGCGGGCTGGGGGCGTTGAAGCGCTCAAAACGGCGCGGCCGCGCCGCCGGGCGGGCCAGCGTGGCCAAGCCCCGGATGATACCGTGCCGGGGTGGCGCGACTGCCAGGGAAACGGCCCGCTCCTACAGCCGCCGCCGCTTCAATCAAAAAAGGCCTCCAGCGCAATCAGCACTAGGGCATATAGCTATCAAAAGAGTAGCATCAGCCAGCGCGGGGGGCGAAGGCGATGATCGCCATGCCGGCCAGGGTGACGGCCACGCCCGCCAGGTCCCACGCGGTGGGACGCACGCCGTCCACCGCCCAGAGCCAGCCGAGGGCCACCGCCACGTAGACGCCGCCATAGGCCGCATACACCCGCCCGGCCGCGGCCGGATGCAGGGTGAGCAGCCAGGCGAACAGCGCCAGGCAGGCAGCGGCCGGCACCAGCAGCCAGGGGCTCGCGCCCTGGCGCAGCCACAGCCACGGCAGATAGCAGCCCACGATCTCCGCCAGCGCGGTAACGGCGTACAGCGCCAGGGTTTTCAGTTCGAACATGGGACGGCTCGGAACGACCGGGAGGGGCTGGAAGGCCCGCAGGCGTTGCGGGGCGGCGGGCGGCGGCCGGGGCCCCTCACACGATCAGCGGGCTCAGGCCCGCGGCGTGATCGATCACCAGGCGTTCGAAGCCGTCCGCCGGCAGCGGCGGGCTGAGCAGGTAGCCCTGCCACACATAGCACTGGTTGCGTGCCAGGAAGGCGCGCTGCGCCTCGGTCTCCACGCCCTCGGCGATCACGCGCAGGCCCAGGCTGGTGCCCAGGGCGACGATGGTGCGCGCGATGGCAGCGTCGTTGGGGTCGGTGAGCACGTCACGCACGAAGCTCTGGTCGATCTTCAACTCGTCCAGCGGCAGGCGCTTGAGGTAGGCGAGCGAGGAATAGCCCGTGCCGAAATCGTCGAGCGAGAAGCCCACGCCGTAGGCGCGCAACTGGGCCATCTTGTCGATGGTGTCCTCCACGTCCTGCAGCAGCAGGCTTTCGGTCATCTCCAGCTTGAGCCGGCGGCCATCCGCCCCGGTGCTCGCCAGCGCCGCCAGCACCTGGCCCACGAAGCCGCTCTGGTGGAACTGGCGCGCGCTCACGTTCACCGACAGGCCCAGGTGCGAAAGCGCCGGCCGCTGCGCCCACCGCGCCAGCTGAGCGCACGCCGCCTGCAGCACCCATTCGCCCAGCGGCAGGATGAGTCCGGTCTCTTCGGTCAGGGGAATGAAATCGGCCGGGGAGACGAAGCCGCGCACCGGGTGGCGCCAGCGCAGCAGCGCCTCGGCGCCGGTGATGCGGCCGTTGTCCATCTGTGGCTGATAGAACAGCTCGAACTGCTGGAGCGCGATGCCCTCGCGCAGGTCCGATTCGAGTGCCGCGCGGGCCGCCACCAACGCCTGCATCCGCGGGTCGTAGAACTGCAGGCTGTTGCGCCCGCCGGCCTTGGCCTGGTACATGGCCAGGTCGGCGCGCTGCAGCAGTTCGTCCACCGTCTCGCGCACACCCTGGAAGATGGTCACGCCCATGCTGAGCGTGCTGTGGTGGGCCTCGCCCTCCAGCACGAACGGCCGGCGCAGGGCCGCCAGGATCTTCTGGCCCATCTCTTCCGCGCGCGCGGCGGCGTCTTCGGGGCTGTCACCCAGGTCTTCCAGCACCACCACGAACTCGTCGCCGCCATGGCGCGCCACGGTGTCTTCGGCCCGCACGCAGTCGCGCAGCCGCAGCGCCACCTGGCGCAGCAGCATGTCACCGCGCTCATGGCCCTGGGTCTCGTTCAGGGTCTTGAAGTTGTCCAGGTCGAGCATCAGCACCGCGCCGCAGCGCTGGCTGCGGGTGCTGGCGGCCAGGGCCTGCTGCAGCCGGTCGAGCAGCAGCCGGCGGTTGGGCAACTGGGTGAGCGGGTCGTAATAAGCGAGGTAGCGGATCTCTTCCTCCGCCGCCTTGTGCTGGCTCATGTCCACCACGGTGATGAGGCGGTCGTCGCCCAGCGCCACGCCGGCCAGGTCCACCGTGCGCAACTGCCCGCCCTTGCAGGTGATGGCGTGCTCGCGCGGCGCGATGGCCTCCTGGCCCGGCGCCTCGGCGCACACGGCCAGCCAGTCGGCGATGGCCTGCTCGCGCTGCGCCGCATCCGGAAACGCCAGGCGCCACCAGTCGTCCACCGTGGGGGCGTCTTCGGCGGTGTAGCCGCAGATCTGCACGAAACGCTCGTTGCGAAAGCTCACCACGCCGTCCTTGCGCACCAAACACACGCCCACCGGCAGGCGGTACAGGATGCCGCGCAGGCGCAGCTCGCTGTCGCGCTGGCTCTCTTCCATCTGCTTGCGCTCGGTGATGTCCTGCACCACGGCGATGCAATGGTGCGCCGGGTTGCCGGGCATGCGCATGGGCGACACGGTGAGATCGGCCCAGATGACGCGCCCCTCCTTGTGGAAGTAGCGCTTTTCGTAGCGGAACTCCTCGATCTGCCCCTGGGCAATCTGCTCCATCAGCGACTCGCCGGCGGCCAGGTCGTCGGGGTGCGTGATCTCGCCCACTGTCTTGGTCGACAACTCGGCCTCGGTGTAGCCCAGGATGTCGCAGAACTTGCTGTTGGCCCGCACGAAGCGGCGGCTGCTGGCCTCGACCTGCGCGACGCCCACGGCAGCCTGGTTGAACAGGGCGCGAAAGCGCTCTTCGCTCTCGCGCAGGGCCGAGCCTGCGGCGGTGGCGAAGCTCACGGCCTGCGTGCGGCGGCGCACCAGCAGCGTGATGA
This sequence comes from Acidovorax sp. KNOB132, assembly GCF_057541515.1. Taxonomy (NCBI): domain Bacteria; kingdom Pseudomonadati; phylum Pseudomonadota; class Betaproteobacteria; order Burkholderiales; family Comamonadaceae; genus Acidovorax; species Acidovorax sp. KNOB132. Next base: position 3,292 of record NZ_BAAJYT010000164.1, on the reverse strand, counting down.
GCGCGGACAGCAGGGCCGTCACCAGCAGGCCGCCGCCGCCCATCATCGCCGGCAACTGCGCCTCCGAGCGCGACAGGAAGGGCTGCAGGGGCTGGAAGGTCAGCCGCCAGCGCCGGTCGTGCACGCGAAGCTCACGTTCATAGCGCTCCATGGCGGGACGCACGCCGCTTTCCAGCGCCAGCAGCGTCCGCTCGGAAGACGCGGAGCCATCGCTCACGGAGCCGATGTCCCGCACCGACATGCCCACGCCCCGAAGTTGGCCCTCGGACTGCAGGGCCTTTACCATGTCGTAGAAGCGGATGGTGGCGGCCACCGAGCCGATGTAGCGGCGCACGCCGCCCGCGCCGTCGTCGAACACGGGCAGCCGGATCACGAAGCCGGCGCGGTTGTCGCGCTCCTGCAGCAGGTCGAACGGTTCCGAGGCCACGACCTGCCCGGTGTCGCGGCTGTAGCGGATGGACGCCATGGTGGCCGGCAGCGAGCCGACATCCAGGCCCACGACGTACTCGTTGCCCACGATCGGCCAGATGTAGTCGGCCACTTGGTATTCGGGCCGGTCGCCGGGCGGGCGGATGGCGAACGTGGACGGCGCGCCCGTTCGCGCCAGGTCGTCGGCCCGCACCCGGGCCTCGTAGGCCTCCTTGTCGGCACGCGTCACGTAACGGGTGAAGGCCACGTTCTTCACGCCGGGGTAATGCTGGGCAAGGCGCAACTCACGCGCCGCATGTTCGAAATCGGCGCGCCCCAGCCGTGGGTTGACCAGGAACAAACTGCGCAGGCCGACCACCAGTTCGGTATGCGAGGCGATGCGGGCCTCCAGCGCCGTGGTGAACGACCGCGCCTCCTGGGTGAACCGCTCGCGTGCGATGCCCGCCACCGAATCGCTCTGCTGCTTCCACAGTGCCCAACTGACAGCCATGCCGAGCAGCGCGCAGAGCACCCCTGGCAGCCAGGGCCAGCGTTGCAATCGCAGTGCTTTTGGAAGCGTCATGGGCAGATGGAGGAAATCCCGGGCGCGGCGCGGGGAATCCGTCCACGATAACCCACGAGGATAGCCACAATCGACGTCGGTTTTGGCGTCAATAGCCTCAATGTTCTTTTTTGTAACAATGGCCTTGTCGTTTTCCATAGCCATTGCCGTGCGCGCACCGGTGTTGGCGCCCTATCCTCCCGCCCTGGTGCCCTGCCTGGGCGCCCGTCCCCGCTCCCGAACCCCTCAGAAAGCTGCCCCATGCTGTACAACGCGCTCCAATTGGTCCATGTCCTGGCGATCATCGTTTGGCTGGGGGGCATGGCCTTCGCCCATTTTTTCCTGCGCCCGGCGGCCCAGGCGCTGGAACCTGCCCAGCGCGTGGCGCTGATGCACGGCGTGCTGCAACGTTTTCTGGGGGCGGTGCTGGTGGCGGTCGTGCTGGTGCTGTCCAGCGGGCTGTGGATGATCGGCAATGTCGCCCGTGCCGCGGCGCAGTCGGGCGGCCGGTTTTCCATGCCGCTGTCTTGGACGATCATGGCCACGCTGGGCATCGTGATGATGGCCCTGTTCGGCCACGTGCGTTTCGCGCTGTTCAAGCGCCTGCAGCGCGCGGTGGCGGCGAGCGACTGGGCCGCGGGCGGCAAGGCGCTGGCTTCCATCCGCACCTGGGTGGGCGTCAATATCGCACTGGGCGCTGTGATCGTGGTGGTGGTGTTTCTATTGCGGTGAGTGCAGACAGAGCGAGGCACCACCAGTGCCATTGCTCGTCACCTGCCCACCGATGGAATGTCAGCGCGTTGATGATCCGCCCACTTCGCTCGGCAGGAAAATGGCTTCCACCTGCCCATGGTCCGGGGCCTTGCTGCCGCTGTTGAAAAACTCCGCTGATTCCTGAATCTCCAAGCTGGTGCCATGGAATGGATCGCGAATGCTGAGAAAGAATTTGCCCTTGCTCTCGCGGACGTTGTCCAGCATCAGCATGTGCCCCCCCTTGCCGAGAATGCAGGGGCCGTATTGGTCGATTTTTTCCGCCAAGTCACGCCAGGCTACTTTTCTGCTTCTGTCTTTGCTGAACAGGCTGCTCTTGTAGCTTAACTCGTGCGTCACCTGGAAAGGCTCCAGGCCAGTGGCCAACTTAATCGAGTGCATGACGGCGCGGGTGTCCCGCGCGGTGTTTGAAGCATAGACCTTGGAAGAATTCAGATCCTCCAGGTCCACCTTCCCATGGTCCAGCAGCAGCATCAGCTCACAGGCTGCGGAGCAGTCTTTGAAGGCAGGCTGTGGAACCATGAATCGGTTTCCTGGCAGGGGATAGACACTGAAATGCCCGAATTTAATGGCCGGAACAGAAACGCCGTTAGCGACAAATACCGGTTTTTTTCCGTCACCACTGACTTCCAGTCCTGCAAACCGCTTTGTCGTCAGTTGCGCAGGAGCGTCATAAATCAAACCATTTTTGATTTGTTCCGCAAAATGCCCGAACTGGCCGCGAATTTCGGGAAAACGGCGTACGACCCCATCCTTTGCACGGATGTAGGGTTCGGCGAACCACTGCGCAGGACCTTGCGAGGGCAGCTTGGATTTGGAATGGTCTACCAACCCGATGATGTTGGAACACGTTGCGTAAAAGCCGCCAATTGTGCTTGCCGGAACCAGTGTTTTTTGCTCCGGGCTCTTCTCCGCTCGAGGCGGTGGCTCCAGCGATAGGTTGGCCAGCCAAGCGCGGGTGTCTATGGGCTCATCGTCGTCGCTGCTGCTGGAGTATCCGGGAACACTCGCTCTGGCCGTCATAGGCCGAGGAATTTCGGGCGAGTCCTGCCGAGATCTGCGCTGCGTCAGGTTCTGCAGTTCCGGCGGGATGCGGGTCGAACTGCTGCCTCCGCGAGCGCTTGATGAGGCCGGAGTAGATTCTTGTGAAGACGAACTCGAAGTGCGTCCGCGCGTTCCAGAAAGAGAAAATGGGGTCATGGCACACAGATCCTTTGATCACGCCATGGTCGGCATGGACCTGATGCATCGCTTCACCGCAACCGAAGCATTGAGGACATCTGCGAAAAAATCCCGACCACGCCGCCGTTCTCGCGTCACAGTGAGAGCGTTGCCCAAAATAAAACAAGGAACTCAACCGCCCCCGCCGAAGCCGTGATTTGCCAGAGCCTTGCCTACTCGAATACGGTTAACCGCCCCGGTGCGGAATCAAGAATCGGTGCATTTAAGCCTCACCTAAGCTGGGATGGGAATCATGGACTCCAGTAGCCCGCATCAATCGATCTCCTCCTCCCTCCTGGGCTACTTTTTCGACCCGCTTCGGCGGGTTTT
>NZ_BAAJYT010000163.1:0-8661 GCF_057541515.1 Acidovorax sp. KNOB132 | reverse complement strand
GGCCAGGGCGGCCAGCAGGGCGGTGGCGGCGGCAGCGCCGGCGATGCGTCGTTGGAAGAAGATGGACATGGTGGTTCCTTTCTTGCCCCAGGGGGCGAGTGGGTCCGCCGCAACGACCGTTGCAGCGGTTGAGGGCCAGTGTCTTCCCCCTGTGTAACGCCGGCGTGAGGCGTTCGTGTGGCTGTGTAAAGTTGTGACAAGGGTTGGTTGCCCTGTCCGTGCAAAGGGGGATGGGAATGGCCCCATGCCGGCGTATTGATTGCCTGTACAGCTATTGAATCCATAGCAAACGGGGTGCCATGCCAGCGAAGGCCACGTCAGGCCGCGGGCCCGGCGCCGACCGCACCCCCGACAATGGCACCCCGCTGCACCGCGCCGCGCCCCCGGGCGTGCGCCCCAGGGTGTGCCAATGAACGTCAGAGCTGAAGGATTTCCGTGTTCAAGAACATGATCGTGTACCGCATCGCGCCGCAGTGGCAGGTGGACCTGCCGCAGGTGGAGGAGGCGCTGGCCAAGACGCCGTTCGTGGAGTGCGGCGCCACGCAGGAAAAATCGCTGGGCTGGGTGCCGCCGCGGGGCGACGCGCACGGCCCCATGGCCGAATCCGTGGGCGGGCAGTGGGTGCTGCGCTTCATGGTCGAGTCCAAGATGCTGCCCGGCTCGGTGCTCAACCGCAAGGTCAAGGAAAAGGCCGCGCGCATCGAGCAGGAAACCGGCCGCAAGCCCGGCAAGAAGGAAGCCAAGGAGCTCAAGGACGAGGCCAAGCTCGACCTGCTGCCCATGGCCTTCACCAAGCAGGGATCGATGTGGGTGTGGATCGACCCGCAGGCCCACTGGCTGGTGCTGGACACCAGCAGCCAGTCGCGGGCCGACGAGGTCGTCACGCTGCTGGTCGAGGCGCTGCCCGGCCTGTCGGTGGCGCTGCTCGATACGCAGACCTCGCCCCAGGCCGCCATGTCGCACTGGCTCAGCACGCAGGAGCCGCCCGTGGGCTTCAGCGTGGACCGCGAGTGCGAGCTCAAGAGCGCCGACGAGGCCAAGGCCGTGGTGCGCTATGCCCGCCATCCGCTCGACATCGACGAGGTGCGCGAGCACATCGCCGCCGGCAAGCTGCCCACCAAGCTCGCGATGACCTGGGACGACCGCGTGTCCTTTTTGCTGAGCGAAGGCCTGCAGGTGCGCAAGATATCGTTCCTGGACACCGTGTTCGAAGGCACCAAGGCCGATGACGGCGGCTTCGACACCGACGTGGCCATCGCCACGGGCGAACTCAGCAAGTTGATTCCCGACCTGATCGAGGCGCTGGGTGGCGAAGGCCGCACCGAACTGGGCGGCACGCCCCCGGCAGCGCCGGCGGCCGGCCCTGCCGCCCCTGCGCCTTCGAGCAGCCCTGCTGCGGTGGCGACCGATGGTGCCGAAGACGACGACGCACCGTTCTGACCCGCGGGCTCGCGGCCTGGGACAGCGCGCTGCCGCGCGGGCGCGAACCCGCATCGCCGTGGGGCCATCGTTTGGCGATGCGCCCCGTTGCGTGCACGATGGCTGTCGCGGCAGGGCCGGCCTGGACCGATGGCCCGCGCGCGCATTCCCCACGTCCCGTGAAAACCGTTGCCTGGAGGTATCCGATGACCGTCATCACCCGTTCCGTTGTCAGCACCGCCGTCGCCCTGGCGGCCCTGTGCGCCGGCCCCGCGCAGGCGCACCACGGCTGGTCCTGGGCGGAAGAAGCCCAGTCCGAGCTGGCCGGCACCGTGCAGCGCGTGCAGATCGCGCCGCCCCACCCGACGCTGGAGGTCAAGACCGCCGAGGGCGCCCTCTGGCGCGTGGAACTGGGCAATCCGTCGCAGACCGAGCGCTCCGGTTTCACCGCGGCCTCCGCCAAGCCGGGCGATGCCATCACCGCCATCGGCAACCGTGACCGGGACACTTCCCAGCGGCGCATGAAGGCCGTGCAGATCCAGGTCGGCGGCAAGACCTACGACCTCTACCCCGAGCGCATCCAGAGCCCCAAACGCTAGAAGGCCCCATGGATTTCGCCGGGCTCACGCCCCTGCTGGACACCCTGGCCGCGTCCGCCCCGGCCGCGTGGCTGCGCCAGTCCGGCACGGCCTACCTGGTGGTCAACGCCCTGCACATCGCCGTGCTGGGCCTGGGCGTGGGCGCCGCCGTGCTGCTGGACCTGCGCCTGTGGGGCGCCATCGGCCGGCGCATCCCGCTGGCGCTGCTGGGTCCGTTCCTGTCGCGCGCGGCGGGGGCGGGGATCGCGCTGGCTCTGGTCACCGGGCTGTGGCTGTTCGCCACCCGGCCGGCCGACTACCTGGCCAATCCGGCGTTCCTGGTGAAGGTGGCGGTCATCGGGCTGGCGCTGCTGAATGCGCTGGCGCTGCATGCCGGCGGGCACTGGGCGCGCGTCCTGCGCGAAGGGCGCGCTGGCGGCTGGGTGCGCATGCAGGCCGCGGTGTCGCTCGCGCTGTGGCTGGGGGCCGTGCTGGCGGGGCGCTGGATCGGATTTCTCTGAGAACGCCGGGCGATTGAGCGCCAACGCGATCTCCAGAAAGACATTGGACAGGTTCTCAGGGTCCGTGCGGCTACCATCCCGGCCATGGCGCTCAACTGGGTCTGGATCGGGTTCTTCACCGTGGCGTTCGCCACCGCTGTCGTGCGCTGGCTGCTGGGCGCGGACGGCATCTTCCAGGCCTTGCTGGCCGCGCTGTTCGATGCGGCCCGCTCGGGCTTCGAGATCTCGCTGGGCCTGGCCGGCGTGATGGCGCTGTGGCTGGGCCTGCTGCGCGTGGGCGAGCGCGCCGGCATGATCGAGCTGCTCGCCCGCGCCGCCGCCCCGCTGCTGCGCCGGCTGTTCCCCGGGGTGCCTGACGGCCACCCGGCGCAGGGCGCGATGACCATGAACCTCTCGGCCAACCTGCTGGGCCTGGACAACGCCGCCACGCCGCTCGGCCTCACGGCCATGCGCGAACTGCAGACCCTCAACCCCGGCCCGCCCGACACCGCCAGCAACGCGCAGATCATGTTCGTGGTGATGAACACCGCGGGGCTCACGCTCATTCCCACCTCGGTCATCGCCATCCGCCAGAGCCTGGCCCTGAAGCAGGGGTTGGGCGCGGGCTTCAACGCGGCGGACATCTTTTTGCCGACGCTGCTGGTCACCTTCGCGTCGCTGCTGGCGGGCGTGCTGGCCGTGGCCGTGTGCCAGCGCCTGCCCCTGTGGCGCGCGCGCCTGCTGCTGCCGGTGCTGGCCGTGGCCGGGCTGCTGGCAGTTGCCGTCACGGCGCTGGCCCGGTTGCCGGCCGAGCAGGCCGCGCGCATCGCCGGCACCACCGGGGCGGCGGTCATCCTGGGCGTGGTCATGCTCTTCGTGCTGGCGGGCGCCGTGCGGCGCGTGAACGTCTACGACGCCTTCATCGAAGGCGCCAAGGAAGGCTTTGGCGTGGCGGTGCAGATCGTGCCCTACCTCATCGCCATCCTCGCGGCCATCGGCATCTTCCGCGCAGCCGGCTGCATGGATGCACTGCTGGGCGCCATCGGCGCTGGCGTGGCGGCGATGGGCTGGGACACCGCGTTCCTGCCGGCCCTGCCCGTGGGGCTGATGAAGGTGCTCTCCGGCGCCGGCGCGCGGGGCCTGATGATCGACGTCATGCAGACGCACGGCGTCGATTCCTTCGCCGGCCGCCTGGCCGCCATCGTGCAGGGATCGACGGAAACCACCTTCTACGTGCTGGCGGTGTACTTCGGCAGCGTGGGCATCCGGCACGCGCGGCATGCGCTGGCGTGCGCGCTGGTGGCGGATGCGGTGGGGCTGGCGGCGGCGATCGGGGTGGGGTACGCGATGCTGCGGTGACTGCGCTGCCTCTCAAACCTTGGACAATTCACCCCTTCGACTGCCATCCCATTCACGCCTTCCCTCAGAAAGCCTTTCCGTGACCGACGCTCCGCAACGCCCCGACCTGCCCGACCACCTCTCCATCGACCCGCGCAGCCCGCACCATGTCGCCGCCGTGTTCGAGCACGACATCGGGATCCGCTTCAATGGAAAGGAGCGCTTCGACGTGGAGGAGTACTGCGTGAGCGGGGGCTGGGTGAAGGTGCCCGCGGGCAAGACGGTGGACCGCAAGGGCCGGCCGCTGATGATCACGCTCAAGGGCGCGGTGGAAGCGTTCTACAAGTGAAAACCCCGCCATGCCGGCGGATTGTTTGCCTGGATTGCTATTAAAAAAATAGCGAATTGACGGCGCTGCGTGTCGCGGCGGATTCCCGTCTGCCCGGACATCCGCCGCGCGCCCTCAGGCGCGGCTCACTCGCACTGGAAGCGCGTCTGCAGCGTGGCCGGGTTCTTCGTGGTGCTCGATCGGGCGGTGCAGCGCTTCACCGCGTCGTCCACGCGCTGCACCACGCGCACGGCGCCGCCGGCGTAGTCGCATGCGAGGAACTTGCCCTGCGGGTAGTCGCCTTCGAAATTCCACACGGCCGTGGCGCCCCCCTTGCCGGGCTTGTCCGACTGGGGCATGAGGACGGCGCCTTGGGCGGGCGGGCCGTCGAAGACGTTGTGGCCGGTCAGGCGCAGGGGGCGCTGGTCGAGCACGATCTCGGTGCCGGCCGGCAGGCCGGCGGCCTCCGCGCGGGGCGAGGTGAGGCGCACGGTGGCCGGGCAGTCCAGCGATGCCGTGGCGGCAATCGCTGGAGCGGACACGCCAGAGAAGAGCGCTGCGGTAAGGGCAACCAGCGCCGCCGCTCGGGCTGCAGGGCGGCGCAAAAGGGGGGTGGAGCGCATGTGGGCCTTTTCTTGGTCGATCACTCGATGACGGAATACGCGGCGGCGTTGTTGCTGGGATCGGCGAAATCCCCGTTCTTGCGCTGGACCTTCGGGCGGATGTAGCGCATGGAGACCTTGGGTTTTTGCGTATCGCTCAGCCACTGGTCCATGATCCAGATGCCGCCGGGGTCCTGCGAGATGAAGAACGCCGCGTGGTTGCCCGTGGGCAGGCTGCCGTAGCGTCCTTTGTCGTTGAAGGTGGCGATGGCCGTGCCTTTCTTGATGTTGGCGTTGCCGAAGACGGTCTCGCCCGGTTTCCAGGAACTGGTGTGGGGCAGTTGCGCATAGTGCTGCAGCAGGGCGACGCAGTGCTTGCTGCCGACCTTGCTGGTTCCCTCCAGGGCTTCGGCGTTTTGGTAGATGTAAGGCATCGTCGAGTGGGCGGACAAAAGCAGCGATCCTAGTCGGCCGCGTGCCTTTTGCCCTGGCTGTTTCCAACCGTTTCAAACCCGCTCGAAGATGGCCGCGATGCCCTGCCCGCCGCCGATGCACATCGTGACCAGCGCATAGCGCCCGCCGGTACGGTGCAGCTCCGCGACGGCCTTGGTCGTGATGATCGCGCCGGTGGCACCCACGGGGTGGCCCAGGGAGATGCCCGAGCCGTTGGGATTGACCTTGGCGGGGTCCAGGCCGAGTTCCTGGATGACGGCGCAGGCCTGGGCGGCGAAGGCCTCGTTGGCCTCGATGACGTCCATGTCCTCGATCTTCAGGCCCGTGCGCTGCAGCACCTGGCGCGTGGCGGGCACGGGGCCGATGCCCATGTAGGCCGGGTCCACGCCCGCGTGCGCGTAGCCGACCAGGCGGGCGAGCGGCTTGGCGTTCAGCGCGGCCACGCGGTCGCCGGCCACCAGCACCACGGCGGCGGCGCCGTCGTTGATGCCCGAGGCATTGCCGGCGGTGACACTGCCGCCGTCCTTCTTGAACGCGGGCTTCATGCCGGCCAGCACGTCCAGCGTGGTGTTGCCGCGCACGTGCTCGTCGGTGTCGAACAGCACGGTGCCCTTGCGCGTGGCGATCTCGACCGGAACGATCTGCGCCTTGAAGTGCCCGGCGGCAATGGCCGCGGCGGCGCGGTGCTGGCTGGCGGCGGCCAGTTCGTCCTGCATGGTGCGGCTGATGCGGTAGCGCTCGGCCACGTTCTCGGCGGTGATGCCCATGTGCATCTTCTGCCAGGGGTCGTGCAGGATGCCCAGCATGTAGTCGATGCTCTTGGCGTCACCCATGCGCTGGCCGTAGCGCGCGGCGGTGTCGAAGTAGGGGCCGCGGCTCATGGATTCGCTGCCGCCGCCGACGGCCACGTCGCAGTCGCCCAGCACGATGGCCTGCGCGGCCGACACGATCGCCTGCAGGCCGGAGCCGCACAGGCGGTTGACGTTGAAGGCCGGCGTCTCGATGGGGCAGCCCGCATCGATGGCGGCCACGCGGGCCAGGTAGGCGTCCTTGGTGTCGGTCGGGATGACGTTGCCCATGACCACGTGGCCCACCGTGTCGGGTGCGAGGCCGCTGCGTTCGATTGCGGCGCGCGTGACCGTGGTGGCCAGCTGGCTGTTGGGCACGTCCTTGAGCGTGCCGCCGAAGGTGCCGATGGCGGTGCGGGCGGTGCCGACGATGAAGACGTCGCGGTGGTTCATGGCAGGGGTCTCCTCAAGGAATGAATGAATGGACGGACAGGTGCTGAAAATCGGGGGCCGGTCGTTGCGCTGCGCTGCGGATCGGACGGAATGGTAGGGCCGGGCGGCCGGCAGGGCAGGCGCGTGGGCGTCAGCGGCCGCTGCCGTGTGGTGCCCTGCCGCGCAGGGGTGCCTACCGCCCTTCGAAGCGCGGTTTTTCCTTGGCGTAGAAGGCGGCGATGCCCGCGGCCAGGTCGGCCGTGCGCGCGCAGTCGCCGAAGGCGCGGGTTTCCGCCTCCAGTTGCGCGGGCAGGTCGCGGTCGAACGAGGCGCGCATCAGCCGGCGCATGTGGCCCAGCGCCACCGTGGGGCCGGCGGCCAGGCGCTCGGCGAGTGCGTCCACCGCCGCATCGAGCTGGTCGGCGGGCACCACCTGGTTGACCAGGCCCAGGCGCTCGGCATCGGCGCTGGTGAGCGTGTCGCCGAGCAGGGCGATCTCCAGCGCGCGGCGCAGGCCCACCTGGCGCGGCAGGGCCCACGAGGCGCCCACGTCGCAACTGGTGCCCAGGTTGATGTAGGCCAGGTTGAAGCGCGTGCCCTCGGCGGCGAGGATGAAATCGGCCAGCAGCATCAGGCTCATGCCGGCCCCGGCGGCCACGCCGTGCACCTTGGCGATGACGGGCGCGTCGATGTTCGCGAGCAGGGTGGCGGCCTCGTTGAGCGGGCCCAGCAGGTCCGCGGCGCCCTGGACAGGGTCTTCGCGCAAGGTGGCCAGATCGCCCCCCGCCATGAAGCCCTTGCCCGCGCCGCACAGCACCACGGCCCGCACGCCGGGATCGGCCGCGATGCTGCGCGCGGCCGCGCACAGGGCCTGGGCCATGGGCACGTCGATGGCGTTGAGCGCGGCCGGGCGGTGGAACTGCAGCGTGGCAACGGCCCCCTCCCGGCGAAAGACCAGGGGCGGGCTGGCGGCGTCGGGTGCGGGTGGCTGCGGCATCGTTGTCTCCTGTGTTTTGCTATTGAAAAATGAGCTGCTACCGCTTTTGCTGCAGCCATTTGCGAGGCTTTTTTGCCTGAATGGCAATGAATGCTAGGGCATGCTGCTATCTTTTTTGATGCGGATGGGCGGCTTCGGCAGCGCTTTCGGGCGCTGCGGCCAGGTCGTCCAGGATCGGGCAGTCCGGCCGCTCGTCCCCCTGGCAGCAGCCCACCAGCGACTGCAGCGTGCGCTGCATGGCCTGCATGGCGGCGATGCGCTGGGCCAGATCGTCGATGTGGGCTTGGGCGATCTGCTTGACGTGGGCGCTGGCGCGGCGCTTGTCCTGCCACAGGCCGAGCAGGGTGGCGATCTCCTGCATCGAGAACCCCAGGTCGCGGCTGCGGCGGATGAAGCGCAGGGTGTGCACGTCGGCCTCGGTGTACTGGCGGTAGCCGCTGCCGGTGCGCGCCACGCCGGCCAGCAGGCCCAGGGCCTCGTAGTGGCGCACCATGCGCGGCGAGACCCCGGCCCGCTCGGCCGCGGTGCCGATGGGCACCGGGCCGCCCTGCGGTGCGGCCGTGGCGCTCATGCGGCGACCGTGTAGCCCTCTTCGGTGATCGCGGCGGCCAGCGCGTCGCGCGCCCCGGTCGCTCTCGACCACTACCTTGCCCTGGGCCAGATCCACCTGCACGGTGGCGTCGGGATCGACCTGGCGGACGGCGTGGACGACGGCGCGTTCGCAGTGGCCGCAGGTCATGCCGGTGACTTGGAGATGGTGTTGCATGGGGTGCTCCGTTCGGGAAAGGGTGGAAGAACAATGGGTGCCAGCATCATGAACCCTGACATGGTGGCAGAGTCAAGCGGCCCCGTGCTTTCCGCGGGGCGCTTGACCTTGCCATCGCGTCAAGGTTTAAGGTGCCCACCATGAACCCGACACCCACCGCCCCGCCATCCCCCTCCGATTCCGCCCCGGGCACGCTCGACCTGGGCATCGGCGGCATGACCTGCGCGAGCTGCTCGGGCCGCGTGGAGCGCGCACTGCGCAAGGTGCCGGGCGTGCAGGAGGCCACGGTCAACCTGGCGACCGAGCGGGCCCATGTGGTCTATGCGGCCAGTGCTGCCGATGTGGCTGGTGTGGCCGGTGGGGGCGCGGCGATGGAGGCGCAGCTGCGCCGGGCGGTGCGCAACGCGGGCTACGAGCCCCGCGCCCCGCAGGCGCAGGACGCCGAGCGCGCGGCCAGTCG
>NZ_BAAJYT010000162.1:0-8800 GCF_057541515.1 Acidovorax sp. KNOB132 | reverse complement strand
GAACTGGACGATCCGCAGGGCGTCTCCATGCCGCGCCTGGCCAAGCACCTGGGGTTGCCCGGCAGCGCCGTGCTGCGCGGCTTGCACCTGCTGAGCGGCGCGGCCGTGGGCGGCCAGCCGGGCCCCGGCTGGGTGCGCGTGGCGCAGGACGACAGCCGCTGGCTGGCCTGGCTGACCGATGCCGGGCGGCAGCAGCTGGCGGGCATGGGAGGGGCGCAAGAATCTGCCGGCCCCGAGGGCCTGGACGACGAAGGCCGCCCCCTGCCCACGCCGCTGGCCGCCCGCAGCGTGCAGCGCCATCCCTGCCCGCCGGGTGCTGTGCCTGCCGTGTGGGAGGACGACGCGGTGGCCGCCGAAGTGCCGGTGGCCCTGGTGTTCAACGGCCTCTCGCACGCCGTGATGATGGCCACGCCCGCCGACCTGCATGCCTTCGCCCTCGGCTTCGCCCTGAGCGAGGGGATCATCGACCAGCCGGGCGACTGCCACGGCATCGAGGTGCATGCGCTGCAGGCGCCCGCCGGGGTCCCGGCCGGCACGGCCACCGCGTGCGAGGTGCGGGTGGACATCACGGCACGCTGCTTCGCGCGCCTGAAAGACAAGCGCCGCTCGCTCGCGGGCCGCACGGGTTGCGGCGTGTGCGGCATCGACAGCCTGCAGGCGCTGGACCTGGTGCCCGAACGCGTCACCGAGCGCGCCTGGGCCGGTGCGCTGCCTGCCGACGCGATATTGCGCGCCGTGGCCGCCATGCCCGCCCGGCAGTCGCTCAATGCCGCGGCCGGCGCCGTCCATGCCGCCGGCTGGGCCACGCCAGGCGGCGAGCTGACCGACCTGCTCGAAGACGTGGGCCGCCACAACGCCCTCGACAAGCTCATCGGCCAGTTGGCCGCGCAGGGTCGGCTGGGGGAGGACGGCTTCGTCGTCATGTCCAGCCGCGCCAGCTACGAACTGGTGCGCAAGTGCGCCCGGCTCGACATTCCCCTGCTGGCCGCCGTGTCGGCCCCCACCTCGCTGGCCATCGACCTGGCGCAGCAGGCCGGCATCACGCTGTGGGGGCTGTGCCGCCCGCCGCGGGCGGTGCGGTACGGGGGCGCGCAAGGGTAGGGCGAAGGGGAGTCATGGCGCCAGCCGGCAGCTACCGGTTTGGCAAGCTACTAGCCTTGCTCTGTCGAAGGTTTGGGTCAAATCCACCCTGGGCGCCGCGAAATTCCAAATCCCCCTCGCCCTGAGCCCCTTCCCACCCGAAGCCCAACCCATTTGCGCTAACGTCGCTCCCCATGAATCTGTCCTTCTTCCGAATTGGCTGGCGCACGCTGTGGCGCGATCTGCGGGCTGGCGAATTGCGCCTTCTCATCGTGGCGGTCACGCTGGCCGTGGCGGCCCTCACTTCGGTGGGGTTCTTTGCCGATCGGTTGCAGGGCGGGTTGCAGCGCGATGCGCTGCAGCTGCTGGGCGGCGATGTGGTGGTGGCCAGCGACAACCCCACGCCGGCGGCGTTCGTCGAACGGGCGAAGGCCGCGGGCCTGTCCACGGTCACGACGCTGGGCTTTCCCACCATGGGCCGCGCGAGCGATGCGCAGGGCGGCGCCAGCCGGCTGGTGGCGCTCAAAAGCGTGGAGCCGGGCTACCCGCTGCGTGGCAGCCTGCAGGTGGCGGATGCGCCCGGTGCACCCGCGCGGGCCACGCGCGACATTCCGGCGCCCGGCGAGGTGTGGGTGGATGCGCCGGTGCTGGGCTCGCTGGGCCTGCAGATGGGCGATTCGCTGCTGCTGGGCGACGCGCAGTTGCGCATTGCCCGCATCATCGCCATCGAGCCCGACCGGGGCGCGGGCTTCATGAGCTTCGCGCCGCGCGTCATGGTCAATGCGCTGGACCTGCCCGCCACCGGGCTGGTGCAGCCGGCCAGCCGGCTCACCTACCGCTTCGCCGTGGCGGGCGAGGCGCGGGCGGTCCAGCAGTTCGGCGACTGGGCGGCCGAGGCGGTGAAGGCGCCCGAGGTGCACGGCGTGCGCGTGGAGTCGCTGGACAGCGGCCGCCCCGAGATGCGCCAGACGCTGGACCGGGCGCAGAAATTCCTCAACCTCGTGGCGCTGCTCGCGGCGCTGCTGTCGGCCGTAGCCGTGGCGCTGGCGGCGCGCGGCTTTGCCAACGAACACCTCGATGCGGCCGCGCTGCTGCGCGTGCTGGGCCAGAGCCAGCGCACCATTGCGGGCGGTTACGTGGTCGAGTTCGCGCTGATCGGGCTGTTCGCCAGCGCGCTGGGTGTGCTGCTGGGCTACGCGGTGCACCACGTGTTCGTGCTGCTGCTGGCGGGGCTGGTGGAAACCGCGCTGCCCGCGCCCAGCCTGTGGCCGGTGGCGTTCGGCTTGGGGATGGGCCTCACGCTGATGTTCGCCTTCGGGCTGCCGCCGGTGCTGCAACTGTCGCAGGTGCCGCCGTTGCGCGTGATCCGGCGCGACCTGGGCGGCCTGAAACCCGCCTCGCTGGCGGTGCTGGGCGTGGGCGTGGCCGGGTTCGCCGCGCTGCTGCTGGCGGTCAGCAGCGACCTGAAGCTGGGACTGATCGCCGTGGGCGGTTTCGCGGGGGCGGTGCTGCTGTTCGCCGGGCTGGCCTGGGGCGCGGTGAAGCTGCTGCGCCGCAGCGTGAACGAGGCCACGGCCCCGCGCTGGCTGGTGCTGGCCACGCGGCAGATCTCGGCCCGGCCGGTGTATGCGGTGGTGCAGGTCAGCAGCCTCGCGGTGGGGCTGCTGGCGCTGGTGCTGCTGGTGCTGCTGCGCACCGACCTCATCAGCAGCTGGCAGCGCTCCACCCCGGCCGATGCGCCCAACCGCTTCGTGATCAACGTCATGCCCGACCAGTCGGAGGCTTTTCAGAAAGCGCTGCGCGACGGCGGCGTGTCGCAGTACGACTGGTACCCGATGATCCGCGGCCGGCTGGTGGCCATCAACGGGCGCGAGGTGGGCCCGGCCGACTACACCGACGACCGCGCCAAGCGCCTGGTGGACCGCGAGTTCAACCTGTCGAACGCCGAGCAGGCGCCCACCCACAACCCGGTGGTGGCCGGCCGATGGACGCCGGGCGAGAAGGATGCGGTGAGCGTGGAGGACGGCATCGCCGAGACGCTGGGCCTCAAGCTCGGCGACACGCTGCGCTTTGACATCGGCGGGGTGGTCAGCGAGGCGCGCATCACCAGCCTGCGCAAGGTGGACTGGGGCTCGCTGCGCGCCAACTTCTTCGTGATGTACACGGTGGGCCAGCTGCCGCCCGAACTGCCGGTGACCTACCTGGCGGCCTACCGCGCGCCGGCCACGCCGGGCTTCGACAACACGCTGGTGCGGGCGTTTCCCAACATCACCAACGTGGACATGAGCGCCACGCTGGCCCAGGTGCAGGGCGTGCTCGCGCAGGTGATCCGCGCGGTGGAGTTTCTCTTCGGCTTCACGCTGGCCGCAGGGCTGGTGGTGCTGTTCGCCGCCGTGACGGCCACGCGCGAGGAGCGGGCGCGCGAGTTCGCCATCATGCGGGCCGTGGGCGCGCGCGCCAGCCTGCTGCGCCAGGTGCAGCGGGCCGAACTGGCCGGCGTGGGGCTGCTGGCGGGCTTTCTTGCCAGCGGGGTGGCGGTGGCCGTGGGCTGGGCGCTGGCGCGCTACGTGTTCGACTTCGCCTGGACGGCCACGCCCTGGGTGCCGATCATCGGCGCACTGGCCGGGGCCGTGCTGGCGCTGGCCGCGGGCTGGTGGGGCCTGCGCGATGTGCTGCGCCGCCCGGTGGTGGAGACGCTGCGCCGCGCGGCGGAGTAGCGCAAAAGAGCCTGAACAACGCAGCGCAGCGGCGCTGCTATGCCGCCCGCGCGAACGGCGTGCGGATGTCCGACAGGAACTGCTGCGCTCGCGGGTGCTGCGGGCGGCCGAAGAAGTCGGCCGGCGTGGCGCGCTCCAGCACGCGGCCTTCGTCCATGAAGAGCACGCGGTCGGCCACTTCGCGGGCAAAGCCCATCTCGTGCGTTACGCAGACCATGGTCATGCCGCCCTCGGCCAGGTCGCGCATTGCCACCAGCACCTCGCCCACCATCTCGGGGTCCAGCGCGCTGGTGGGCTCGTCGAACAGCATCAGAGGCGGCTCCATGGCCAGGGCGCGGGCGATGGCCACGCGCTGCTGCTGGCCACCCGAGAGTTCGCTGGGCCAGGCCTGGGCCTTGTGCGCCAGGCCCACGCGGTCCAGCAGGGCCAGGGCCCGCTGCTCGGCCGCCTGGCGCGACAGGCCACGCAACTGGATGGGGGCCAGCGTGCAGTTGTGCAGCACCGACAGGTGTGGAAACAGGTTGAACTGCTGGAACACGAAGCCGATGCGCGAGCGCAGCGCGTTCACGTCCACGCCCGGCCCGTGGATGGGCTGCCCGTCGATCAGGATGCGCCCGCCCTGGATGGGTTCGAGCCGGTTGAGCGTGCGGATCAGCGTGGACTTGCCCGAGCCCGAAGGCCCGCACACCACGACCACCTCGCCCTGGGCGATGGTTTCGGTCACGTCCACCAGGGCGTGGTAGCTGCCGTACCACTTGTTCACGCCGTGCAGTTCGATCATGTCGTTCGGAGTCCGGAAGAAGAGGAGGGGGCCGCGCGCCGCGCCAGCCGGCGCTCCAGCGCGTAGGCCAGGCGCGACAGGCCGAAGCACAGCACGAAGTAGGTCAGGCCCAGGATGCCGAACACTTCGGCCGGCCGGATGAAGACCTGGGTGTTGATCTGCGTGGCGATGAAGGCCACCTCCGTGAGCCCGATGATGTAGCCCAGCGAGGTCTCCTTGATGGTGACGACGAACTGGTTCACCAGCGAAGGCAGCATGTTGCGCAGCGCCTGCGGCAGCACCACCCGGCGCATGGCGCGGGGGTACGACAGGCCCAGGGCGCGGGCGCATTCCATCTGCCCGCGCGGCAGGCCCCGGATGCCGGCGCGCACGATCTCGGCCAGGTAGGCCGCGTTGAACACCACGAGCGCGACCAGCATGGTGGTGAACTGGTCGGTCTTCACCCCCGTCACGCTGGGCAGGAAGAAATAGGCCCAGAACACCACCATCAGCAGCGGCGTGCCGCGCACCACGAAGACGACGGCCGTCACCGGCCAGCGCACCGAGCGCCACGGGCTCACGCGCGCCAGGCCGAACAGCACGCCCAGCGGCAGCGCCAGCAACAGGGCGCCCGCCGCCAGCAGCAGCGTGAGCGCCAGGCCGCCCAGCGGGCCGTTGGGGTACTGGCCGACCAGGAAGTACAGCCAGTAGGTATCGATCAGTTCCAGCATGTGTGCCTATCCGTTGTTCACTGCGCTGCGCATTACCTGCGGCGCATCAAACTGGCGCTGCCAAAGCCAGTGCCCCCGTGCAAGGGCCGCCCCGCCGCACTGGGGGCGTCCCCCCTCCCGACTCGCGCAGCGAGACGAGAGAGGGGGAAGGCGCGAAGCGACTCAGGGGGTGTTTCATCCAACCGTCCGCACGGGGTAGCGATGGTGGTACCAGCTCGCCAGGCCCGTGATGAGCAGCGACACCGTGAGGTAGGCGGCGCTCGCGAAGGCGAACGCCTCGATGCTGCGGAACGTGGCGCTTTCCACCTTGGCCGCCTGGTACATGAGTTCGGCCACGCCGATCACGGTAGCGATGGAGGTGTTCTTCCAGAGGTTCAGCGCCTGCGAAATGAGGGGCGGCACGGTCACGCGCAGCGCCTGCGGCAGTACCACGCGCCGCATGGTGGCGAGGAACCCCAGGCCCAGTGCGCGCCCCGCCTCCATCTGCACCGTGGGCACCGCGCGGATGCCGCTGCGGATGTCCTCGGCCATGAAAGCCGCGGTATACAGCGACAGCGCGACGACGGCCGCGGCCGCCTCGGCATGGCCGCTGTCGTACAGCCACTGCTTCGCGGCCTCGGGCAGCAGCTCGGGCGCGCCGAAGTACCAGAACAGCAGGTGCGCCAGCAGCGGCACGTTGCGCATGCCCTCCACGAAGGCGAAGCCAGCCCAGCGCAGGGGCCCCACCGGCGCCAGGCGCAGGAGCGCCACGACCAGGGCCAGGGGCAGGGCCAGCACCAGCGAGACGGCCAGCAGCTGCAGCGACAGCAGCAGGCCGCCCACCATCATGAGGTGGTACTTGCCGCTCAGCAGCAAGGAGTAGTCAAACAAGGGCATGCACGCCAGTCATTCGGAAAACGCCGCACGCGGGGCATGCGGGCGCGGCGGCCTGCCACCAGGGTGCTGGCAACGGCGCGGCCCGCATGCGCCAATGGCATGCCTGCCGCCCGCGCGCTGCCCCCGGCGGCCATGCCGCCATGGGTGCGTCCATCAGCCGTCGATCTTGTCCGATTCGAACTTGAAGGGGCGGGTGGTGAATTGGATCTTGGTGCCGGGGCCGTACCACTTGAAGAAGATCTTCTCGGCCTCGCCAGACTTTTCCAGCTCGCGCAGCGTGTCGTCCACAATGGATTTCACGGCGGTCTCGCCCTTCTTGATGCCCAGCGCCAGCGGCTCCACGCTCAGGTTGGTGGGCAGGATGGCGTAGTCCTTGTTGCGCGGGCCCAGCTTGCCGAAGTCGTCGATCAACGAGGATTCGTCGTTCACGTAGCCCACGCCCTTGCCCTGCTGCAGCGCGAGAAACGCCTGCTGCGTCGTCTCGAACGTCACCACCTCCACGGTGGGCACGGCCTTGCGCACGTTGGGCTCCTGCGTGCCGCCCTTGACCGTCACCACACGCTTGCCGGCCAGGTCCGCCACGTCCTGGATGCCGCTGGCCTTCTTGACCAGCACCTTCTGGCCGGTGACGAAGGTGGTCAGCGAGAAATCGATCTGCGCCTCGCGCTCCTTGTTGTGGGTGAGCGATGCGGCCAGGATGTCCACGTGGCCCTGCTGCAGTTCGGGAATGCGTGCGGCCACGGCCAGTTGCTTGAACACGGGCTTGACGCCGATCTTCCTGGCGATCGCCTTGCCCAGGTCCACGTCGTAGCCGATCAGCTCGCGCGTCTTGGGGTCGATGAAGCTGTTGGGTTCGTCGGTGCCCAGCACGCCGACGACCAGCTCGCCCTTCTTTTTGATGTCGGCCAGCTGGTCGGCGTGGGCCACGCCCGATACGGCGAACGCGGCGGCGACCAGGGATGCGATGAAGCGGATGCGCATGGTGTTCTTTCTCTCTCTCCGGTGGATGAAGCCCGAAGGCTATGCCTGCCGCGGCCCGGGATGAACGTCGCTTTTTTCATAATCAAACTCGCCGAACGCGCTTGGCACGGCGGCGGTTTCCGTGCGGCAGCCCGGCGCGCCCGGGATGCCCGGCACCCGGGGTCAATCCGGCGTGGGTGCGGGCGCCGCCTGGAACAGCCGCTCGCCGATGAAATCCACGAACGCCCGCACCTTGGGCGACAGCTGCCGGCTCGACGGCCACAGCGCCGAGAACTGCCCCGTGTGCACCAGGTGCGTGGCCAGCACCTGCCGCAGTTCGCCCCGCTCGATCGCATCCCGGGCCAGGAAGTCGGGCATGTACGCCACGCCCATGCCGGCGATGGCCGCACCACGCATGGCCTCCATGTTGTTGCACACCAGCTCGGTGGGCAGCGGCTGCGGCAGGTCGGGCAGCACCCAGTCGTGCAGCTTGCCGCCACTGGGAAAGCGAAAGATCAGGCAGGCGTGCTGCGCCAGATCGGCCGGCACCTGGGGCGTGCCGCGCCGCGCCAGGTACTGCGGCGAGGCCACCAGCACGAAGCGGAACGGCCCCAGCCGGCGCGCGACGAGGCCCGAGTCGGGCAGATCGCCGCTGCGGATGACCACGTCCAGGCCTTCCTCCACCACGTCCACCAGGCGGTCGTTGAAGTCCAGCTCCAGTTCCACGTCGGGGTAGAGGGCCTTGAACTCGGGCAGCACCGGCAGCAGAAAGCGATAGCCGATGACCGGCAGGCTCACCCGCAGGCGACCGCGCGGGGCCTGCACGGCCGCCTGCATCATCGCGCGGGCGTCCTGCAGCTCATCCAGGATGCGGCGGCAGCGCTCGTGAAAGAGCGCGCCCTCCTGCGTGAGGTGCACCTGGCGCGTGGTGCGCTGGAACAGCCGCAGGCCGAGCTGCTGCTCCAGCCGCGCGATGTTCTTGCCCACGGCCGAGGCCGAGATGCCGAGCGCGCGCCCGGCCTGCGCGAAGCTCGACAGATCGGCTGCGCGCACAAACGATTCGAGGCCGCTGAAGCTGTCCATGGTGGGTGAGAGTGGGGTGAATGGGTTCGGATTGCCAACCCAAGGTTGTTTGTCTGGGGATGTGGGGGCCTATTTTCATCGCATTGCATCGCTTTTATCGTTCATGGGCGTTGGTGGCCTGGGGTCGCCGGCGCCCTTGTCCACTGCCTGAAAGCCGCTGTCCCCGCCATGTCCTCGACCCAACATCCTGCCCGCGCCCCGAAGCCGGCATTCCCCGTGTCCCTTCAACTCCTGTCCGTGTGCCTGGCCGCGCTGGCCATGCCCTTGAGCTTCACCGGCCCGGCCGTGGCCCTGCCCGCGTTGCGCGATGCACTGGGCGGCAGCCCCGTGCAACTGGCCTGGGTCACCAACGCCTTCATGCTGAGCTTCGGCGCCACGCTGATGGCCTGCGGCGCGCTGGCCGATGCCTTTGGACGCAAGCGGGTCTTTCTGTGTGGCGTGGGCGTGGTGGCGCTCAGCGCGGTCGGGCTGGCGTGTGCCGGCGGCATCGTGGCCTTCAACCTGTGGCGGGCGCTGCAGGGCGTGGGCGCCGCAGCCGCGCTGGCCGGGGGCACGTCGGCCCTGGCGCAGGCCGTGCAGGGCCCGGCGCGCAC
>NZ_BAAJYT010000161.1:0-8830 GCF_057541515.1 Acidovorax sp. KNOB132 | reverse complement strand
TGGAGCGAGCGAGGCAATGCGAGCTGAAGCGAGCGGAAGCGAGAGGAGCGAAGCGGAAGCGAGCGGAAGCGGAAGCGGAAGCGGAGCGGAAGCGGAAGCGGAAGCGGAAGCGGAAGCGGGAAGCGGAAGGCGGAAGCGGGAGGCGGAAGCGGAGGCGGGAGGCGGAGTCGGAGGCGGAGGAGCCTCTCGTAGCCGAGGACCCGCTGGACACCGGAGAGTCGGTGCCCGAGCAAACCCTGGCATCCGTTGCACCGCCTCTGGCCCAGAGGGCAGACGACTCGCCCAACTGGTTCTCATCCGCCAAGCCGTTGCACAACGACGACGATGCGGTGGACTGGCTCGAAACCCTGGACCCGATGAGCGGGACTGCCGGCGACGGCGATGACGATGACGATGACGACGAGGAAAAGCACCATGCTTGAAGTCTCCGGACTGCCCCAATGGATGGAGCAGGAAATTGCCTCGGCGACCATCGTTCGCCGCAGTGGCAAGGTCGTCGAGGTGATCGGCACCTTGATGCGCGTGACCGGCCTGGACGCCAAGCTCGGCGAGCTGTGCCATGTGCTCGATGAAAGCGGTGGCCTGCTGCAGGCCGCCGAAGTGATCGGCTTTGCCAACGGCCAGAGCATCCTGTCACCGTTCGGATCGATCCTCGGCGTGCGGGGCGGCTCGGCGGTGGTCGGCCTGGGCGAGGTGCTGTCCGTCCCGGTGGGACCCAAGCTGCTGGGCCGGGTGATCGACAGCCTGGGCCAGCCCATCGATGGCAAGGGTCCGCTCGATTGCCTCGAGCGGCGCCCGGTGTTCGCCCTTCCGCCCACGCCGATGGAGCGGGAAATGATCGAGCACCCCTTGCCCACCGGCGTGAAGGCCATCGATGCCCTGCTCACCCTGGGCGAAGGCCAGCGCATGGGCATCTTCGCGCCGGCGGGGGTTGGCAAGAGCACGTTGATGGGCATGCTGGCGCGTGGCACGGAGTGCGACATCAGCGTGATCGCGCTCATCGGCGAGCGAGGCCGCGAAGTGCGCGAATTCGTCGAGTTCATTCTGGGTGAAGAAGGCATGGCGCGGTCCGTGGTGGTGTGCGCCACCTCCGATCGGTCGTCCAGCGAACGCGCCAAGGCAGCCCATGTGGCCACCGCCGTGGCCGAGTACTACCGGGACCAGGGCTTGAAGGTACTGCTCATGATGGACTCGCTCACGCGCTTCGCCCGCGCTCAGCGGGAAATCGGCCTGGCTGCGGGCGAGCCCCCTGCGCGGCGCGGCTTCCCGCCCTCGGTGTTCGCCGAGATCCCCCGTCTGCTGGAGCGGGCCGGCATGGGTGCGGTGGGCTCGATCACGGCGCTGTACACCATTCTTTACGAGGACGAGAGCGGTGGCGACCCGATCTCCGAAGAAGTGCGAGGCATTCTGGACGGCCACATGATCCTGTCACGCAAGATCGCGGCCCGCAACCAGTACCCGGCCATCGACGTGCTGGGCAGCCTGAGCCGCGTGATGTCGCAGATCGTGCCCAAGGACCATCAGCAGGCGGGCGGACACTTTCGCCGCCTCATGGCGAAATACGACGAGATCGAACCGCTGGTGCAGATGGGGGAATACAAGCCCGGCAACGATGCGCTCGCGGACGAGGCCATGCAGAAAATGCCCCAGATCCTGGATTTCCTGAACCAGGCCACATCGGATCTCTGGGATTTCGACCGATCGGTGGGCACCTTGGCACACGTGGCCAACGGCTGACCCCACGGCCCGCCAGCCGGGATCCGGCCAACGGTCAGGCCAGGCGGCGGGGCAAGAGACCGGCGAGCGAAGCGATGGCCATGCGGCCCACGCCGGGCGCCGTGCGCCATGCGAACCGCGCTGCCTGCCCCAGCAGGCCCAGCGGGCGCACGTGGCCGTCAACCATGTCCCGCCACAACAGCCCCGTCAGCAGGCGCGACAGATCGATGCCGAGGTACAGCGCCGCCAGCGCCAGGCATGCCACACGCCGGACATGGCCAATACCGAACGCGCGGGCCACATCGGAGGCCACATGGCGATGCCCCACCTCTTCCTCGCAATGCCAGCGCCACATCCGCGCCTCACGGCCATCGCCCTGCAGCCAGGCCGTTCCCTGCAGCACCTGCGCTGAGAGCAGCGCAGTCAGGTGCTCGAACGCCTCGGCCAGCGCCAGGCGTGTCGGCAGCGGCAGACCGGCCAGGTCCTGGACCGCCGCCGCGACCCGCCCCTCCAATTTGGATACCGGCACGCCGGTCTGCGCCAGGCGCTCGTTGTAACGGCGGTGCGCTCGCTGGTGGGTGGCTTCTTCCCGCACGAAGCGCAGGGCCTCGTCACGCAGTGCGGGAGCCGAGACGCCTTGCCCGCCGTCGGCCTGGAGCGCATCGGAGATGGCATCGATCACGAAGGCTTCGCCGGACGGCAGCAACAGCGACAGGGCGTCGAAGAACCGCGTGCGGAACATGTCTCCATTCCAGGGCACCACACGGGCTTGCGTAGCGCTCAAAGCAGCGCTCCGGCCCAGTGCGTGGCACGTCGCAGCACCGCAAACGGCAGGATGCGCCACAGCGGCCATGCCGCCGCGAGCGGCACGGTGCCACGCAGCAGAACGCCGTGGTCCAGCGATTCCGCATGCGGGAAGTAGTCCGGCCGCACGCCGACGATCTCGCGAAAGCCCTTGCGATGGTAGTACCGCAGCTGGGCATCGGCCGGCAGGCCGCCGCGGCGCGAATGCACATAGGTTTCCGCATCGGGCGCAAGCCCTTCCTGCAAGGCCCGGCGCAATCCGGGCACTGGCGATCCCAGATAGATGTCGCGCCAGCCATGCCGAAGCGCATGGGGCCAGAAGAACCGGATCAACTGGCAGGCCGCTTCCGGGTCCACGCTGGTCAGGCTGATCCCGAAGAGGCTGCGGCCAGGCTTCGCGCCGACCGGTTGTCCTGCGCAATCGTGCCAGGACCGGGCGGCCACCAACGCCTCGCGGCAGGCCGGCTTCATGAAGAGCGACGCCAGCGCCTCTCCTGTTTTCGGGCAGAACGCACCCACGCACAGATCGGGATGGGCCAGGATGCGACTGCGCAGAGCCGCTTCGTCGGCGGCTTGCTCCGGCGTCCATTGCCGGGCTTCCAGGCGCAGCAATTGCGGAATGTCGTCCAGCCCCAAAAACCGCGCACGGGGCCTGCTCGCCACCCGAGCAATGCCCTGGGGCGCCATGGCTGGCGAACGCACGCTGCGCGACGGCATCCAGGAGCCCGCCGGCGCAGCGCGCCGAATCTGCATATCGAAAGACATGGGGTCGGATGATCGCCAGCCCGTATGAAAGGCTGATGACACCCCGTGCAATCGGCCACCGCTGGCCTGGCCCGCTCGCTTGTCGGTCGATCGCTTCGCATGCCGGCTGCCTGCGCTGGGTATGGCTGCCTACCCTGGAGGCATCCCGATCAACGCGAGAACGCCATGAACAGCCTTATCCTGAAAAGCCCCCCTACAGAACTGCGCCCGGTAGCGGGCGGCCTCTTCGCCTGGCTGAGCGCCAAGGCCTCCAGCGCCCATCGCCTGCGCCGCGCATCGTCCCATCGCATGGGTGGCGCGTCCTTGGCGCCTGCCGCAAAGCAAGCAGCCGCCCGGCCGGCCGAGCACCCCGTGCGGGACCTGTCCGAGGGGCAGGCTGGCGTGCCGGTGGTGCGTGGCACACAGGGCCTGCTCGACATCTGCGAGGACGGACTTTTCCCCGGGTTGCGCAAGATGGTGCTGCGGGGTGAGTTCAGCGACGCGGATCTGCAGCACCTGCCCGGGTCGCTTGAGGAGCTGGAACTGCTGCATTGCAAAGGCATCAGTTCCGCAGGCCTTGCACAACTTTGCCAGTTGGATCTGCGCTCGCTCACGGCCCGCCATCTTCACATCGATGCGCAAGGCGCCGCGATCCTCGCAGGCCATCCCACGCTGCGCTGCCTGGACCTCAGCCATAACCCGATTGGCGATGAAGGCGCTCGCGCGCTGGCTCGAAACCCCGGCGTGCAAACGTTGCGGCTGAACGACTGCGGCATTGGCAATGCGGGCGCCACCGCCCTGGCCGCCAACCCCCACCTTCAGGTGTTGGAGCTGCGCAGCAACCCAACGTTGGGCGCCGAAGGCATCCGCGCCCTGGCCCGCAGCCACGGCATGCGTTCGCTCGACCTGAGCGACAACCGGCTGCGCGACCCGGCCATTGCCCCGCTGGGCAGCAACCGCAGCCTGACCCACCTGGTACTGGGCGGCAACCTGATCGGCGAAGACGGTGCCCGCAGCCTGGCGGCACACCCGTTCCTGGAATCGCTGAACATGCAACGCAACCGGATCGGGGACCAGGGCGCTGGCGCTCTGGCGCGCATGCCACGTTTGCACACACTGGTGGCATCGGGCAACGGCATCGGCACGGCCGGTGCGCAAGCCCTGGCACAGCACACCGCCCTGACCACCTTGGACCTGCGCCACAACCCGATTGGCGATGCAGGTGCCCAGGCGCTGGCCGACGCCCCGTCCCTCGTCTGCCTGGATGTGGGCAGTTGCCAGGTGGGCAATGCCGGCGCGTGCGCATTGGGCCGCTCCCGCACGCTGACGCGCCTGGTCCTGCGCAACGACATGGCCGGCACCGTGCAGATCACGGAAGCCGGCGCTTGCGCCCTGGCGGCCAGCACCTGCCTGACCGAACTCGATCTGGAGGGCCACCAGATCGGCTCCGGCGGTGCCCGGGCCCTGGCGGCCAATCCCCGCCTGCAGAAGCTGAATCTGGCCCGCAACCGGATCGGCGAGTCGGGCGCGCATGCGTTGGCTGGCAACCGCACGCTGGCATCGCTGGACCTGTGGAGCAACCCGTTTTCCGAGCGGGGAAACCGCGCGTATGCGCAAACGCATCGCGCATTGATGACGGCCCTCGGTTGAGGAACTCCGGCAGCGCCGGATCAACCGAAGGCTCCTGCCGCAAAGCCAGGGCAGGGCCCGGCCGTTGAGGCATGCCTGCTTCGGCTTGGCGTGCAGTCCGATGGTCGGGCAGGCAACAGTTGCCAGCCCGCAGGGCCCCCACTCCCTCACTCAATCGGATTTGGGCTTGACCCAATGGGTCAGTTCATCCCGGTGCTGCAGGGTGCGAAGGGTCTGATCGACCATTCCCTGGATTTGCGCGATCTCGCCTCGGTGGATACCAGCGCCAGCCGCACCGCCTCGCAACAGCTGCTGAGCGATCTGCAGGTCGGCCAATTCCGGCTTGCTGGCGTCCCGTAGTCCAGCCAGCGTGTCAATCGCCGCACTGAGGTACATCGCGTCATCGCCCCCCTGCTCGGAAATCACGCCCTGCAGCTCTTCAGCCAGGGCCACCAAACCATTCTGCGCGTGATACGCCGCATTTGACAGCCGTACCAGCTTGTTGTCTCGCCACTTGTCCAGGGAGTCCGTCAGGCTGTGCGATGCACCGCCCAGGTACTCCTTGCTCGCCTGCCAGACAAAATCGTTGGAGGAGCTCTGGCCAGCCTGCTGCAGCATGTAGCCCTGCGATCGCAGGGATTCGCCTGGCAAGGCGGAATTGGAGCCGCCCCGCCCCAATTGCCCGACCAAGGCGCCGATGCCGGTCGAGGCAACGCCCGCCATCACATTGGACGCCAGCGACCGGCCCATGTCGCTGATCCGGGCACGAACGTCGTCGCCATTGGGCAACCATGATCCGCTGGTGCGCCAGGGGCCGACCCAAAAGTGCTGCGTCAATGCCAGCGTTTCCTTGGCCACCTCCGCTCCATAGCCAGGCAACCCTTTGATGTCGGCCAGCCCCGCCGCTGGCAACCCGGGCTGGGGCAAGCTTCTGGCAAACACGTTGGCCTTTCGCGTTCCTCCGGCGAAATCATCCAGATTCGCATAGGCCACCGACTTGCCCATGCCCAATGCCAGTTTGGTCATGCCCCCTCCGAGCCCCGAAGCCCATAGCGAGTGCGCGAACACCAAGGCGGGATTGGTGAACGCGTAGATCGGCATCACCTGCCGGCGCAGCACATTGAAGCCCGCCGTCATCAGCGGCTGGGCCAATACCCCCCACTGTTTGCCATCCAGTGCCGCCTGCAGCGCGGTCACCGACTTGCGCCGCAGGTCCGCCTGGGCCTTCAGCTCGTTCATCGTGGGCAAATGCCGCGGACCACCGAGCGAGTCTGCCGTCACCGGCCTCCAGAACTCCTTGCATTTTTTCACCATCCGGATCTGTACCGGGCAAGGGTCGGGGACCAGCACGTGAGGATCGATGGCCTTGAACTGGGGAAAGTTGGCCAAGGCCGCTCGCCGGTCCATGGCCGACAGCAACGTGGTATCAACCATGTGCGCGGTGAGCCCCCCGAGGGTGCCGCCTGCGAGCGCCGGGTCGTATTGGTTGCTCAACTCTCCGATGTTCACCGATTGGCCTTCGGCGTTCAGGCCCGAGCGTGGACCGATCGCGGTGGCCATCGCATTGGTGGCAGGCGAACGCGCCATCGAACTCAACAACTGCCGCCCAAAGTCGTACCCTGCAGGCAAGGCCGCATCGCCAGCCCGCAGCGAGTAGCCCTCGGCCCCGGCAGCCTCCTGCGCATTGGCATGCTGCCGGGCCCATTCCTCGTACACTGCCGCCATTTCGCGCTGCTGCTCGTTTTCTGTGCGAAACGGTATGTTACGCAGGAAGGCCACCAAGCGGTCGCCCGCGGACAGAGCGGTACGGTCTGAGGTCGGGGGGTCGACCACCACATGCGGCATGCTGGCCTCCAGATCCACCCTGTCGACGGCGATGTCTTGCACCGGCGCCTGCACATCGGCCGCCTGGGCCGTCGCGGGCTCTGGCGTCTGGCCTCGCCATCCCACCTGTCCCGCCAGGGCATGGGCGCCGGTCCATGCAGCCCCCACGCCTTGCGCCATGCGCCACCCACCCGACTGCAAGGTCTGGCCAATGGTCTCCATCCAGCTGCGGGAGGTCCCGGCATTGGCAAGGCTTTCATTCGGAGATGGCATGTCGATGGCGACGTAGCTTCCGGACGCCGACGGGGAGTTGGTGCTCCGTTCGGGCAACACTGTCCGGCGCACCGGAGTGGCCGACTCGGTGGTGCCTGGCGTGGCGCGCGGGCTCAAGCCCTGGTGCTCGAGCGTTTGCGTCGGGGGCCGCTCGGTCGTGTGGCTGGCGGCCGTGGTGTTGGCATCGGTCCGATGGGGGATGGTCCGGATGCTGCGGCCAGTGATGTTCGGGTGGTCCATGGGAGTGTCCTTGGGTCCAGAAGTTCGTGAAACGGAGAGTCCGCCGGTCTCAAGCCGAGGACGGCGCTGGCGCGGGTTCGTCCAGCAGTGCCTGAAGCACACTGGCCCCGATGCCGTTGAGCATGTCCATGGCGGTGGCCGCGTCTTGAGGCGCCTCGATCCAGGACAGCGAACTGAGCTGCAGCATGCCCTCAGCGGATGCTCCCAGATACCAGCCAAACTCCTTCAGGACCACGGCCTGCAGCGTCAAAAGCTTCAAGACCTCCGGGCCGGCAAGCTCTTGCGCCGCGACCGGCAGCAGCACTTCGGGCAGCACCGCGGCATGCTCGGGGTGCAAGTGGAAACGGCCGGCCAAGCCGGCCGGCCCGCTGATGACCCGCGGGGCCACCAGGAGAAGGCCGTCTTCCGCCCGCAGGCCGATGTGCACGGCCAACTGGGTCAGGAAATCGATCTGGGCGCGCGTCGCGGCCTCGGGCACGCGGGCAACGGTGGATGGGGCGCTCATGGGAGTGTCCTATGACGAATTGAGTGGGGGGTGTGGGAGAGAAATCAGGGCACGGAGGTGGCACCGACGGAAAGACATTGCACTGCCGCTGCTGCTGAAAACGAGGCAGCAGGCCGTGTGGCGGCGGGATGCGCCGCACGCAGGCGCAGCGGCTGGCAGGGCAGGCGAACGCCTGCATGCACCAGCCGCTGTGGCCAAGCAAGGCCGGAAGATCCGCTGGCATGGCGCAGCAGACTTCCAGCCTCTTTTTCATCAGCCTGTGAAGGCCTTCGTACCGCGGTTTTCCGCACCTTCCACCTTGGTGGCTGCGGGTGCGAGCACATCGTGGGGCGCGCCAACGATGTCGTTGTTGGCCAGCTTGATGTTGGCCTGCGTCGCGTCGGTACGCACCACGGCTTCCTTGACGTTCCTGATCGTCGAGTTGGTGATCGAGATGTCGGTCGCGAAGTCCTTGCCACCGTTGGTGCGGACCAGCTTGCTGGTGCCATCGAAGAAGGAGTTGTCGATGGAGAAGGCGCCGCCGTGGTTGAGCTGGAACGTCTTGTCGGTGGCGTTCGATGCGCCGCCGTTCTTGAACACCACGTCGCCTTCGCCCTTCTTCGTCATGAAGTCCTCGCCCACATCGCGTCCGAACACGCCGTCGATGGTGGCATTGCCCATGGTGTGAATGCCATCTGCGCCCGAAATCTGCACATTCTTCAGGGTCGCACCGGGTTCCAGCACGAACAGCGGTTTCTGGCCTTCGCCTTGTCCACCATCTCCCAGGGCAGGGCCGGCCTTGAGATGCATCATCTTGCCGTATTCCTTCAGGCCATCGAAGGTTTCCCCAGCCTTCACGACGATGGTTTCGTTCTGGATCTTCTCGGCGTCATACGGCGGAATGCTCGTCACCTTGCCGGCAGAGCCAGAACCGGTGGTGGAGGGGGTCTCGGAAGGTTTGGTGCCGGTAGACGGACCTGTCGTGGAAGGCTTGTCGGTGGAAGGCTTTTCCGTACCGCCGCCATCACCCACTGGAGGCTTCGTACCGCCGCCATCACCAGAAGGCTTCGTGCCGCCGCCACCACCAGCAGAAGGTTGCGTGCCGCCGCCACCACC